>CAIYPH010000757.1 GCA_903928045.1 uncultured Rhodospirillales bacterium | reverse complement strand
TAGAAGAGGCGGCGCTCCTCGGGCAGAGCTCCTTGGTCTTCGGCCTTCCTGCTCGGAAAAACGCCATCCTCGAGGCCAGCGAGGAAGACGTGGTCGAACTCGAGTCCCTTGGCCGCGTGCAACGTCATTATCTGAACGCCATCAGCGACAGTGGTGATCTCGTCAGCTAGATCGATCGCCGCCACGTCGACGAAGCCGGCTAGGCTGCCAGCTTGGATCGCGGCAGTGCAGGTCGCTTGGAAGTCCTCCTTTGCCCTGCGCCCGGCCGCGGAGATGAGTGCAGCCATCCCACTTTCTTTCGCCGCGAGCCGGAGGGCATCATCGGCTGCCAGTCCAGGCAGCGCAGATCCGATCCGCCGCGCGATCTCAAGTATGGGTTCAAATACGCTTCGATCCTTTTTCGATATGTCTTCCGCTCGAACCGCATCCGCGAAAGCCAGTCCCTTTTCGCTCGCGGCGTCCCGAAGGCGCCCAAACTGACTTCCGCTGATCCCGCGCCGTGGCAGCACGCAGGCACGGCGAAAGGCATCATCAGCACCTGGATCCCATCGCTCGCGTCCACCCCTGTTGCTGCGACTGGCAGCCAACCTCAGCCATGCGATGACTGCCTGGACTTCGGTTGCAACCTCCGGCGCACGGTCGGAAATGCGCCTTACCGGGATCCCTGCGTTTCGAAGAGCCTCCACGATCGGCATCATCACGAACGCCGCACGGACGAGCACGGCAAACTCACTCCACGGCGCGTTGCCCGCTCGCTTCGCGCGAAGCGATCCGATGGTGGCGGCGATCATCCGCCCCTCGTCCTCTGCTGTCGTCGCGCTTCGGACAGTGGGCTTCTGGCCGGCCTCCTGTTCGGTCCACAGCCGCTTTGGAATGGTATCCTTGTCGCGCGAGATTGCGGCGTTCGCGGCCGCAAGAATGGCGCCGGTCGAGCGGTAGTTCTGTTCGAGGCGAATTGGCTGCGCTGAACGATAATCCTGCACGAAGCGCCGGATATGAGCGACCTCGGCGCCGCGGAAGCCGTAGATCGCCTGCGCATCGTCGCCCACAGCAAAGACCCGACCGTGCCTCGACGATAACAGTTGAACCATTGCATGCTGAGCGTGGTTCGTGTCTTGATACTCATCGATTAGGATTTCATCGAATCGCCCTGCCCAGCGCGCGGCAAGTGACGGGTCGGCGCGCATGGCTGTGACCGGCATTACGAGCAGGTCGTCGAAGTCGACGGCCTGGCGGCGCTTCAATTCAGCTTGGTAGCTCGGCATGACCGCCATGGCTCGGTTGAGGACCTCCCATTCAAACCGGCGGAAGGCTGGTGCCCGTGTGACCTCTCGGCGACCCAGGTTTACTCGATCCAAAATTAGGCAGTTCTTTAAGAGCGAGACTGCCGCATGGACTTCATTGATCTCTTCGCGGTCTTCTGACACCAGCACCGCGCCCATCGCCGCCTGGGCCTGACGTTGGTCCAGGATGGTAAATCCTGGAGGCAGCCCGGCCACCATTCGGCCATCCTCGCGCATCAGGCGGGCCGCGATTGCATGAAACGTGCCCACCCAGGACTGCGCATAATCTGCACCGATGCGGGCGGCTATTCGCTTGCGCATCTCCGCCGCGGCTTTGTTGGTGAATGTGATGCAGAGCAGTCTGTCGTGTGAAAGCTGATCACGGCCAAGCAGGCGCATGACTCGGGCGGTGAGCGTGCTCGTCTTTCCCGAGCCGGCACCGGCAATGATCAGGCATGGGGCCGGCTGCTCCACTGCCGCACGCTGCGCGTCATTCAGATCGGCAAGGTAGTCTTCGTACCCTGTGCTCACTCTTTCCCGCATCCCTTCGCATGGGAGGTGGGTCGCGGTGCGCGGCCGAAGCACCTCGTAGCCTTCCGTCAAAGCCGGACCAACCGGAATCCCAGCATAACAGTGACAAGCTGCAAGTTGAAGCTCCAGCCAACCGCCGGTATCCGAGCCGGTGCAGACAGGCAATATGTCGGTCGCCAATGCCACGGCCGAGTCGCCGGCGGAGCTTCAAGGATTGAGCATGGGTCTGAAGGGGTTGCCGGTCGCCCTCCAGACCGGGTTGCGGCTGTTCGTTCCGATATCGAATTTTGGCACGTTGGTCTTGGCGAGGACAACCGCCCCTTCCGCCCTGACCAGTGCTGCCGTCGCACAATCCTGCGCGGGCACGTTTCGGCGAACAAAGGCGAGCCTTAGGTGGTCAACAGGTCCTTGGTTTCAGGCAGATCCTTGATGCCCGTGAGCAGGCCATGCAGTAGACTAAGGGCTTCGCCGCGCCGCACGGCATTCTCGGCGAACCAGGCCTGGCGGCGGGCTTGCGGCACATCACCCCCGATGATGGCGTTGACGGCCGGGTTGATCTCCGCCATCTGCCCGATGGCCTGATCGAGGAGTTCGACCGGGGAGATTTCCTTGCTGGCGATGCGGGGGCGCAACTCTACGGCAGAGAAGGCGAGAAGGAGAGAAGGCTCATCGCACGTGCCTTTCCGCCTGATTGTCAGGCGACAGTAGAGACCACCCTCCCCCGGTATTCACCCGGCAGGGGTGGACGACACGGCGGAGAGCAGTGCTAGCTTGATGCAAAATCCACGTTGAGGACGCACATGCCCCCCATCGCTCCGATGACCGGCTTTCCCCCTGCCCCTTCAACCCAGGTGAGCCTCGCCAACTGGCGCACGGCGCCGTTCAACGCATGGGCCTTCCATCACGTCCGGGAAATCGTGCCCTCAGCCGAGATCGACAACACGGCGGACGATGCGTGGACTCTGCCGGAGGCTAAAGGAGCGCTCGACGGCCTGACCCATGGTGGCGAGTCGCTGGACACATTCCTGGCGGAGACGCAAACTGACGGGTTTGTGGTGCTGCACCGCGGGCAGATCGTGGCCGAATCCTACGGCAATGGCATGCACGGGCGGAGCCCGCACATCCTGATGTCCGTCTCGAAATCCGTCCTGGGCACGCTCGCGGGCATTCTGGGAGCGGCCGGCACGCTCGATCCGGAGGCGCCCGTCACCCATTATGTGCCGGAAGTGGCCGCAACGGCTTGGCGCGGCGCGCGCGTTCGCCATCTGCTGGATATGCGCGTGGGCGTACGCTTTGACGAGAACTACGAGGCAGTCTCTGGCGCCATCATCGAATATCGCAAGGCGCAAGGCTGGAACCCGCTTGAGCCCGGTGAGCGGCCGTCAGACTTGCGCAGCTTCTTCGGCACGCTTCAGGAGACGGACGGGCCCCATGAGGGCCGCTTCCACTACGTCTCCCCCAATACCGACCTACTGGGCTGGGTCATGGAGCGCGCCAGCGGCGAGCGTTATGCCGACCTGGCGAGCCGGCTGCTGTGGCAGCCGATGGGTGCCGAATGCCCGGCCTACATCACGGTGGACCGCTTCGGTGCGCCGCGCTGCGCCGGCGGCATTTGCACGACCACGCGCGATCTCGCCCGCCTCGGCGAATTGCTGGTGCGCGACGGAGTCCGCGACGGGCGGCGCGTATTGCCGGCGGGCTGGGTCGGCGGGCTGATCGCCAATGGCGACCGGGCTGCGTGGGACAATGGTGATTTCGTCGGCCTGTTTCCGGGCCAGGCAATGCATTACCGCAGCAAGTGGTATATCGCGCCGGGCAAGCGCCCGATGATTTTCGGGCTTGGTGTGAACGGCCAAAATCTGTTTGCCGACCCAGAAGGTGAAGTTGTGGTCGCCAAGTTCTCTTCCCAGTCGGCGGCCCTCGACCCGACAAGAATCACACGGACAATGGAATGGGTGGAGACAATACGCGCTCATCTGGCAGGGTGACGGAAACAGCGCCCTGAGTGCCAGAAATGCAGCAGGATCACAGCATGCACCATCTCTTTGATCTAACGGGCCGCCGCGCCCTGCTCGGGGATATCCCTACCCCTGTTGAAATTGTCCGATCGAGCGCCGCTGGTTGCGGACGTTAGGCTGCGGCGTTCTGCCGTTCAAGAACTGGTTTGATGGTGTGCTTGGCGCCATGAGCGGTTCGCGCGGCCTTGGGGATCGGCAGTTGGCGATAGGCCTTGAGACGACGAAAACCTTTGGCCGCCTCCAGCATGGCGGCTCCCGTCCAGCGCAGGGCCATTGCGGCATCGCGCCAGTGTTTCACGTTGCGGCAGACGCGCCGGCCGCAGTTATCGTCGAAAAGGGTAAGTGCGTTAACTGCTATCCCCCTAACAGCCGCTTCAGGACATCGATCACTGATCCCTCGCCGACGAGCAGCAAAAGGACGATGACGCCCAGCACGATCTCGATGCGTCCCAGCCGCGAATTCACATGCTTCCAGCGTTCAGCGCAGACGGCTTCGTGAACGGCGATCTGCCGTGCGACTTCCTCGGCGTTGGGCATGGTGTCCTCCTACAGACGTTCGACGATCCGGAAACTGCGGCTGTTGGTGGAAGGGTGGTCCCGGGCGGCGACCGCCTCATTGCCCGAGGCAGCAATAGCGCCCCACAGGCAGCGGATATTGAGTTCGCTCACCGCCAAGCCGGTGTCCGGGATCCACAACGCGTCGCCGGCGGCGCCGAGGGCGGCGACCATCGCCCGATGCTGGGTGCGGGTTTCGGTGTTGCTGAGCAGCGGTAGGGTGAAGCGAGTTATCCGGGGATTGGCCATCGCCGGCACCGGGAACTCGGCCCCGGTCAGCGGGTTGCGATCCCGGCGATCGAGCATCAGGCGCCCTTCGGTCACGCCATAGGCCATGGCACGGCTGACCCGCCACAGGGGCCCGGCGACAAGCCGCCCGAGATCGATCGCGGTCGCGGACGGCGCCGCGGCATCGAACTGCATGTAGCGACCGGTCGCGGCTGAGGACCGGAGCAGGGCGACATTGCCGTTGGCGGCGTCGCTGGTCGCGGCGGCGAGGATGCCGCTGTCGTGGGCCAGAACGGTGGCATCGAGCGAACTGCCGGTGGAGGCCAGTGCCTTTGCCTGGCCGGTGGTCAACTGCCGCGCATAGAAGGCGATCCGGCGGATGTAGCTTCGACCGGACGCAGTGCCTGGCGTTCCACCCCACGAACCACCGCCCAGGCCCATGGTGGTCAGGATGCCGGCGTAGGCCGGCACCGGTGTGCGGGTGATCGGGGTGGCGGCGTTGCAGGCCAGGGTGATTCCGGCTGGGCCGAAGGTGGCCACTGCGCGGTTTGCCGTCCCCTCGGTTGCCGACAGCGACGGCGGCGAAGAATAGTTGCCGTGGACGCTGTCGAGCTGCGTGACGCTGATATTGGCGAAGACGCCGGATTGGGTGAGATAGTCCGAATCCAGGAATGCAGCGGTCGCCGGGGTGAACGACCACGGGACGATGACGCCGACCCCGCCGCTCGTGCCGGTAAAGTCGACCAGCACCGACATGCCGGCGGCACCGTCGATCGCCATGCCGGCGATCCATTGCTGGTCGGCGGCACGGGTCGTCGCGGCCGGGCTGCCGATGGCGGGCATAATCGGGCTCGTGGCGAAGGCGCCGAGTTCCATCTGCGGCAACCCAACCCGCAGCGTCACATCGATGATCGCGCCCGAGGCGAAGTTGAGCTTGAGATAGGGCATGACGCTGGCGACGGTGGCCCCGGCGACGGTGCCAGTGACCGAGAAGCGCCGCAGGACGCTGTCCACGCCGAGTCCGCCAGACACGACGCTCGAACCGACATAAGCCAGGGCCGCGGTGTATTCATTCGTCGCCAGGATAGTGCTGGAGATATTGGCCAGCGATCCCCCAACGACAGCGACGAAAGCCGAGAGCGACCAAGCCTGCCCCTGTGCCGCAGCGATACCGGTCGCGGTCTCGAAGTTCATGGTGGCGGCGATGCCGCTCGCGGTGCCCTGGATGCGGACGTCGATGTAGGGGATGCCCTGCAGGGTGCCCATGCCAACGATGCTGCTGGTCAGGCCGGAGCCGTTCAGGCCGCTCATATAGGTCGGCGCCGTGCCTGGCGTGCCGGCGGCGGCACCCTCGAAGCGCGGATTGCGCACCGAATTTGTGCGCGCCTCCTCCATGAGCAGGCCGAGGGTGGCAAGCGTCATGGGATCGTGGTCGTAGCGTGGCGTGTCGGTGGCGAGCGCCACCAGCGCGCCGGTGGCGTCGAAACACCAGCCGGTCGAGGCGCGGCGGAAGGTGTATCCGGCTGGTGGGGTGATGCTGCCTGTGTCGAAGCGCAGGTCGAACAGCGGCGTGGCCTCGACCAGGCCCTCGGCCGGCCCGATGCGCCAGCGGACGGTGGCATCGCTCGGCAGGGTGGTTGAGAGCAGCACCGCGGCCTCGATGGCGGTATCGGCACCGAAGTCGACCAGCACGCCGGCGGCGCTGCCGAGCAGACGGGCGCGGAGCCGCGGCTGGGGATCAAGCAGGTTCGACAAGGGCATGGAGGCGACGGGCGTGCCGGTGACAGCCGTCAGGCTGGCTGCCTTGGCCACTTTGTCGTCCCACAAAAATGCTCCGGCCATGGCTAAACCTCCGGCAGAGTGACGAGGATGAGGGTGAGACGACGGGCGCCGAGCGCCTCGCGCCAACCGACCACGACGCAGCGGACGCCGGCATCGAGGCCGAAGGCGGGAAAAGCGACGCGGCCGATATCGCCGCACTCGATCTGACCGAGGTAGCGGTCGGTGGTGATCTCGAAGACCCGCGGCCCGGCCTCGAGAAACGCTTGCCATTTCGCGGCGCGGGCGAGCGCGTCGGTCTGCGCCCAGTAGAGGCCGGCAAAGGCGAGATCGCGCTGCTGGGCGACACGGTTGGTGATCAGCGTGGAAATCGCCCGCGCCGGGCCGGACGCGGCGCCCTGCAGTTGTGCGCGCAGGGTGTTGGCGACGGAGCCGGCGAGATCGGTCATCGGCGTCCAGTTGCGTTGCCAGTCCACCGCGACGGCGACAGGCAATGGCCGTAATGCCGCCGGCAGCGGCATTGGCTTGCAGTCGATGATCCAGGCGGACGGCAGGGTGAACTGCTCGCTGGCCGCCGCCAGCGGATCGAACATGCGCAGCAGCCCGGCGCGGCCGCCGGCGAGCACGGCCCCAATGCTGGCGACGATTTGGGTGGCGGCGTCGGAGGCAGAGATTTCGTCAGTGCCCCGATACCAGCCGATTTCGCCGGGCAGGTCGGTATCCGCGAAAGCCCAGGCATCGAAGTGCAACTCGGCATCGGTGAAGGCCGGGCCAAGGCTCTGCACCAGGCGCTTCAGCACCAGGGCGGTGGTGGCGACATAGACCGGCACGCAGTCACCACGCACATCGGCGGTCACTGCGCCATCGGGTGACGAGCCAAGCTGGAAGGCACCAGAGCCCGGCAGGTCGATGAACTGGCCGACGGTCGGAGTGGTGGTGACGGCAGTCTGCTCGACCCCGCGGATGCGCACGGCAACATGCCCGGCGACGGCGCGCCAGTGGCTCTGGTAGGTCGGCAGGCTGCCATAGCCGAGATCAAGGTTTCCCATCGCGATAGGGGTGGCGTTGAATACCCGGCCGAGGCAGACCGGCTTGGGTCGTCCCGCGAGCGCCGCCGGCCCCTCCATGCCGCCGGTGCCGGCGTAGCGGGCGGATTGCAGAGGCACCGCCAGGCGCTCCGCCACATCGACGACGGCGAGCCGGGCGCGCTTGAAATCGGCATGGTCGATGGCGCGGACGATGCCCTGAAAGGCGATTGTGGCGTTGGCGAATGGCGTGCCGGTATTGGACGCGCGTGGGGCGGTCGCGGGCGCGACCCGGATGGTGACCTTGCGGCCATCGGCGGTGCCGTAGCGCACCAGGTCCGCAAAGGCGCCATCGCCGTCCCACATCTCGATATCGGCGAGCCCGAGCGCGATCCGGCCGCCGATGCCCAGGGCGTCCACCGCAGACTGCGACAACTCGACGTCCCCAAGCAGCCGGGCTGACCAGGTCGTGCTGGCAGGATCGTCGGTGATCTCGGACGCCCAGGCGGTGGAGGCAGCGCGGAACACCGTGATGCCTTGGGCCGCGACCAGTTCCGGCGGCAACGTGGCCGGCGGCGCCAGACCGGGGACGACGAGGATGTCCATCAGGCCAGCCCCTTGGTCTCGATATCGATCAGCACCACCGCGGCCACCGGCTGGCCGCCGGCAACGCGGGTAGGTCGGACGGCGAGCACAGCGAAGGCCTCAGCCACCGGCAGCGCCGCCGGCGCCTCGGTGCCCGGCGGTTCGATCGCGTCACCCATGGCGGATGCCTCAGACCAGAATCTCGGCGACGCGCTCCGGGGCGATCAGCCCAGCTGTCACGAGCGCCGCGATCCCCTCCGCAACCTCGGGATGGTCGAGATGGACCGCGAGCGCCGCATTCACATCGTCGAGCCAGACCTGCAGCGTGGCATCGCCCTGTTCGAGCGCACGGGACGCCGCGAGGGTGACTGCAGCACGCTCGGCCGGCGTGAAACGGCGGCGGAAGTCTAGCGCCGGGATCGCCCGCGGCGCGGTAGGAGGGAGGCCATCGATCGGCGGATCGAGAACTTCGACGGTATCCATGCCGCCGGCGCGACAGATCGCCTCGATGACTGGATGGGCCGAGGGGGCCGGAACTCCGACGGTGAAGGCATGCTGCTGCCACTCGATGGCCAGGGCGGCGACTGCGGTGGCGACGGCTTCGAGGCCGCCAAGGGCGTCCAGGACCGGGCGTTCGATCTGCATGTCAGGCTCCTGCGTAGATGAAGGCGTTCATGACCATCGATGGCGGCATGTTCTGGCTGGCGCCGGCGCCGGTGGTGGCGTTGGTGACGTTGGCCACGCTGGCACCGATCGAGATGCCGGTGGTCGCCGCCGTGATGCTGGCGCCGCCGAAGGTCCAGCCGGTGCTGCCCGCGATGCCGCTGCCGGGGCTGCTGGTCGGGGACTGGATGGCAGTGGTGGTGTGGGTATGGCCGGGATCGGTGACACCATGGATGTGGCCGCTATCGCTGGCGGTATGGGTGTGGCCATGCAGGGACTGCGAACCGCCGACCGCGCCGAGGGTGAGGCCATCGACACCGGAGCCGGCCGAGGTAATGCGGGACGCGGCTGTTCCGCCCATGTCGTCCTTGCCGACCAGGGTACGGCCGCGGAGGTCGGGCAGGCCGAAGGTGGTCGAGCCGTCGCCGGCGCCAAAGGTCGTGCCGAGGGCAGCAAACAGGGCGGCGTAGGTCGTACGCGAGACGTTCTGCCCGTTGGCCCACAGGCAGCGCGGTGGCGGCGTGGTGAGCGGCAGCCAGACGATTTCGCTGATCATCCGGGCGGCTTCGTAGAACGCCACCCAGGCCGTGCCGACCTTGAGCACCTCGACGGCCTGGCCCGGCGTCAGCACCAGGTTGAGCGCCCCATTGATGGTCTCAGAGGCATTAGGGTCGAGGGTCAGGTTGGCGGTGCCGGCGTTGCGGAACTGGAAGCCGAGCCCAGCCGGGACATTGGCCACGGCGGGGAAGGCCACAGTCTGCGCCGTGGTGCCGGACCAGACGACGCTGTTGCCAAGATCGAACAAGGCCAGGGTGATGGCGCCGGTGCCGGTGACGACCTGCCGCTCTCCCGGGTCGATCCAGGCATAGACGTCGGCGGTGCCGGCCGGCAGCGACACCAAACTGCCAGAATTGGACGATGCGACAATATTGCCGGACGGCCGGGTTAGCGTGCCGGGCGTGCCGCCGTCGAAGCTGCCGTAGCCCATCTCGTAGAAGCTGGCGCCGGCGATGACGTATTTGACCTGCACAGCGACGACGCCATAGGCGGCCTGGAACGAGCGCCGCGACGTGACCGCGGCATTGAGGGTGAGCGTGCCGGTACCGGTGGTGCCAGTGGTCTGGTGGGCGCGCCAGGGAAGCAAGGGCATAGAGTTCTCCTGTTCAGGCAGCGAGGCTGCGGGCCATCAGGGCTTCGAGGACGGAGGCGAGGCGGCGGAGTTCGCTGAGGGTGGCACTGGCGACGGTGAGTTGCTGGTCGCCGTAGCGGGCGAAAACGTCACGCAGCGCGTCGGTGCCATCGACCTGCGCCTGCAACAGCGTCGACAGCCCCGCCGGATCGCCGCCCTGGCTGGCGACTGCTCCCGCAACCTCGGCCACCAGCGCGGCATAGCGTTCTGATGTGCCGAGGAAGTCGCGCGCCACCGGCAACACCTGCTGCGCCACCGTCGTGAAGTCAGACAGCGCGCCGCCGGCGTCGAGGTTGTGGCGGGCGTCGTTCAACAACGACAGCCCAGCGAAGTAGCGCTGCTCCGGCGGCAGGGCGGATTGGTTGCCGATGGTCAACTCGGTGAGCAACGATTGCGACGCCCGCTTGCTGTCGGCAGCGTATTTCTCCTGGATGGCGAGACGCTCGGCGGCCAGGGTCTTCTCGATGTCGACCATGCGATCGGCGGCGTATTGCGTGCTGGCCAGCCCCATGGCGAGGATCTGGTCGGTCATCTGCTGGCGCTCCTGCGCCGCCGCGGTGTCGAAGGCCAGCAGATCGGCCTGCTCGGTGCCGCCGGTGGCGCGGAGGTAGCGCACCTGCAAGCCGGCGGTCAGGCTGCTCGCTTGCAGATCCCGGCGTGCTGTCAGGTCGGCGATGCGGCGATCGCGCTCGGCGGTGAGGTCGCCCTCGGCCAAAGCATAGTCCTGCGCCTTCTTGATCGCGGCGTCATAGGTGTCGTTGACGCCCTTCAGGGCGGTGGCGAAGTCGTTGAGCGGCGCCTTCTCCAAGATCGCCATGGTCTGGGTGAGGAAGGTGGTGAAGTCGGCGAGCTGGTTCGGGTCGGTGAAGGCGCGACCGGACAGCGCCGTGTTCAGCCGGTTGTCGTTGGCGGCGGTGAAGCGGAGGTTGGAGAACCCGGCGGCAAAGCTGGCGTAGTCGTGCTCCAGGTTGGGGTCGTTGTTGCCGCCAACGATATAGGCCCCGGCCGCTTTCATGCCGGACTGCTGCATCCAGGTGTTGAAGGCGGCGACCTGCTGCTGCTCCTGGGCGAATTGCTGCTGCGCCACCGGATCGACGTTGGCGGTCTGGAAGCCGATCATGCCGGCATCGTCGCTGCCCAGCGTCCAGGACCAGCCGTGGTGCTTCGGACCCGGCCCGATCAGCCCACCGAGCCCACCACCGGCGGCGCCGCCGATGAGGCCGCCGATCAAGGTGCCGATGCCGGGGATCAGGCTGCCGATAAGTGCACCGGCGCCGGCACCCAGGCCCGATCCGACGGCGCCGCCGACCTGATGGCCGCCAAGTAGGGTGTTGAGCAGCATGCCCGCACCAAACCCGGCGCCGACGCCACCGAACATCGCGCCCAGGGTCGGCGCGCCACTGGCGGTGATTCCACCGGCGGTGACCGGACCGGCCACGTCGGCACCCCATAGCGGTGTCGCCAGGAAGCCCGAGGCCGAGCCGGAGCCGCCGAACAGACCACCAAGACCGGAGAACAGTCCGCTTCCGCCAACGCCTCCTGCGCTGCCAGCACCGCCGGCGCCACTCCCCACTGCCGGTGTGCTGGTGCCGAGTATGGAATTGAGCACCGGGTTGATCACCGCCAGCTTGATCACCTGCTGCAACACCGAGGAGATCATGCTGCTGGCGACGTTGCCCCAGTTGATCGCCGCGCGCTGGCCGCTGACGAAGGCGTGGGCGATGGCGCTGCCGACCTGGTCGAAGGCCTGACTCGCCGCATTGGCGATCCCCTCATACAGCGCTTGCTGCTGCTTCAGCGCGTAGTTGGCGCTGGCGATCTGCTTGGATTGCTCCACCAGCGCCTGCTGGGTCTCGGTCAGGCTCTCGGCATCAGGCGCCTTGCCCGAGGTGATCAGGCCGCGGATGGTCCGCAGCGCCGCCAGTTCCCGCTCGCGCTGCTCGGCCGACTGGCCGATGAGCGCAGCCTCGGCGCGCAGATCGTCCAACTGGCCCTGGCCGGCCCGCAGGGCACGTTCGGCGTCGAGGTCGTTGTTCAACTTCTCCTGCAACCCCACCTTCTGACCCATGAGCACGATGAGGGCGGTCAGGGCCGCCTTCACCGCCGGATCGGTGGCGGCATCGCGATATGCGCGGGCGGACAGCGTGGCCTGCCGGACCTTGTCGTCGATCTTGGCGTAATAAGCGGCACGGTCGCCGGATTGCTCGGCGGCAATCAGCGCCTTGGTGGCCGTGATCTGCTCGTTGAGCTCGACAACGGTCTGCGCCCCCTTAGCCGCCTCCTGCGCCGCGTTGCGGTTGAGGATGGCGGCGGCGAGTGCCGTCTCTGACACGCCGGTCTTGGTCGCGGCCTGCTCGTGCGCCTCGGCCGCGGCACTGGCGCGCAACATGGCGGCGCGACCTTCCTCGGCGGCCCGCACAATCGCCATCTGCGCCGTCTCAGCCCGCATTATGCCGGCGAGTTCCTGGCCGCGGGCGTCGCTCTCGCTGGCCAGCGCCAGCGTCACCGCCTTGCGGCGATATTCCTCGGCGGCGAGGCCGGTGAGGGCATGCTCGCGGATATAGGCCTCGGCTTCGATCTCGGCTTTGACTCGGACGCGATCAGGCAGCCCGGCGGCGAGGATGCGCTGCTGATCGGCCAGCGCCTTGTTGATGTCCTCCAGCTGCTTCTTCTGCCGCTCGGCCTCAGCAGC
>CAIYPH010000756.1 GCA_903928045.1 uncultured Rhodospirillales bacterium | reverse complement strand
GTGCGCACCCGCCTTCCGCGCGCGAAGAGGCGCTCCAGCAGGCCGCGAAGTAGCGCCGAATTCTCCACGAAGCGGCCGAGGCCGGCAGGCATGGTCGCGCAGATTTCCTGCACGCGGGGGTGCATGAACTCGGTGGTGTCCACCACCTGATCCGCGCGCGCCTGCACCTCCGTGCGCACCCGCTCGAACCGGCTGCCGCGGGTCTTGAGGTCGGCGACGCGGATCACGTCGTCATAGGAGAGCGCGACCGCGATTTGGCGTGCCGCCTCGATAGTGAGTGTGTGATCGGGGGCGTGATCGAGCTTGGCGAGCACGGAAACGCGGTCGAGATACTCATGCGTGTAGGCGACGTCCTGGTAGTCCACCATGCGGCGCAGCCCGGCGCGCAGCATGTCGTGCGCGGCAGCAGAGAAATCGGCGATGCGGGCCAGCGCGCGCGCCAGTTCCGCCCGCTCGCGCGGGGTGCCGCCGATCACCTCGGCGGGCACCAGCGGCACCACGGTTTCCGGCGGGGGAGGGGCCTGCACCGTCGCGAACCCGGCGCCAAACGCCCGCAGGCTGCCATCCACGCCCACGCCGGCGGATTTGATGGTGGCCTCGAAATCCGCACGCTCGAAGGGCAGCGCCCCGCTGCCGGCGAGCGCGCCGAATAGGGCGGCGGAAATCACGCTGCCGGACTTCTCCGCCATCGCCTGCATGTCCGCATGCACGAAGCGCCGCGCGATGGCCTCGGCGGTGGTGAGCACGGCGGCGCTGTCGGCCCGCCCGTCGCCCGGGTTCGCCTTCTCGGTGACGGCGAGGCTGCGATGGGAGGAGGCGATCAGCGTGGTCTTGTCGGGCGAGACCAGGCCACGCTGGATCGCGCGCCCGGCTTCCATCAACTCGGCCGAGATCACCACGTCCACATCGCCAGGCACCGGCATCAGCGAAAGCACAGGGCGGGAGTTGCGCTGCTGGGGACGGATCAGTTCGAGATAGTAGATCGTGGCGCCGGTGCGCTGCGCTACGCCGGGCACCGAGGTGGTCTGCGCCACCCAGCCGCCGGCCTCGGCCATGGCGACGATCCAGTCCGCCAGCACGCCGCCACCCTGGCCGCCCATGGCGGTGATGGCGATGGTGATGGGCCGGTCGATGCCGGCGACCTCGGCGTCCATCTTCAGGCCAGTGCCAGCCGGTTGGCATCGCGCCGGCGTTGCAGCCAGCCGATCACCGCGGTGCGAATCCCGGAGACGAAGCGGTCCCACCCGCTCGGGTTGTGCACGATATCGGCGCGATAGAAGGAGGGGCACAGCACCGCGGCCTCCGACACCTCGCCGCAATTGCCGCAGCCGACGCAGGAATTGTCGATCGCCGCCACCGGGTCCTCCTTCAGGGGGTCGCCAGAATCCTTCACCGACAGCGAGGGGCAGCCGGAGAGGCGGATGCAGGCGTGGTCGCCGGTGCAGATATCCTCATCGACCCCGAAGCGCGGCTTCACCATCCGCTCCCCGCGCTTCACTGCCGCGTTGAACAGCGGCTTCTCGCGGCGCTGACGGTTCAGCATGCATTCGGACGAGGCGATGATGATTTTCGGCCCCGCCTCCTCCGTGGTCAGCGCCTCGTGCAGCGTGTCGCGCATTTTC
>CAIYPH010000755.1 GCA_903928045.1 uncultured Rhodospirillales bacterium | reverse complement strand
TTTGGTTCTTTTTTTCAAAAAAGAACCGCTTCCTTCCTAATCAGGCCCAGCCCCACTCGTGGATGTTCCAAGCGCAGTTGACGGTGTAGCCGCTGGTCTTGATACCCGTCATCTGTTTCTTGGCGAGGTTACCCTGCACGGTCCCGAGCTGGGCGGCGAAGGGTACTTCCTCGTTGAGGATCTCCTGGATGCGCCCGTAGGTGACCTTGCGGTCCTCCGGGTTGCCCTGGGTGACGCCGAGTTCGAGCAGCCGGTCCACCTCGGCGTTCTCGTACTGCACGTAGTTGGAGCCGACGCCGGACTTCACCGGAATCTGCTTGGAATGGCAGCGCGCGGTGTAGTCGGGGTCCATGCCCACGGTGGGCTCCCAGGCGACCAGCAGCGTGTCGAATTGGCTCTTGGTGGTGTATTCGCCCCACACCACCGAGGCCGGCATGTTCTTGATTTCCATCTCCACGCCGATCTTCTTCCAGTTCTGCTGGAACAGCGCCTGGGTGTTCTGCCGCGCCGGCACGCCAGCGGTGGTGGAGCAGGAGAATTTCAGCTTCACGCCGTCCTTCTCGCGAATGCCGTCGGCGCCGATTTTCCAGCCCGCCTCGTCCAGCAGTTTGGCGGCGCCGGTGGGGTCGTTGCTGTAGTCCTTCAGCTTGTTGTTATAGGCCCAATGGGTCGGCTGCAGGTAGGAGAGGGTGCGCGGCGTGGTGCCGTAATAGACGTCGTCGATCGACTTCTGCATTTCGCAGGCCATGGTGAGGGCCTTACGCACGCGGGCATCCTTGAACTGCGGCTTGCCGCAATTGAAGTAGATGAACTGCACCCAGGGCTGCGGCACGCTCATCAGCACGCGATCGGGGATGGCGCGCGCCTCGGTCCAGCGGTCATTCGGCACGCCGGAGAGGCCCATATAGTCCACCTCGCCGGTCTTGATCTGGCCGTAGATTACGGTTTGGTCGGGCACGAATTTGTGGATGAACTGCCGCACCTTCGGCGCGCCGCGGGGGTAGTTGGGGTTGCACTCGTAGATCATGTGGCTGCCCGCCACGCGCTGCTTCAGCAGGAACGGCCCGGTGCCGACCGGCATCTGGTTCCAGGCGGACTTGTTGATGTCCGCCTCCTTCGAGAGCAGGTGATGCGGCACGATATGCATGTTCTGCCAGGCCCAGGCGAAGGGGATGAAGGGCTTGGACAGCTCCATCTCGATATGCGTGTCGTCGACCACCTTGAAGTTCTTGATCAGGTCGAAGCCCGAGCGGCTGCGGATGGCGATGCCGGGGTTCATGATCGCCTGATAGGTGAACTCGACGTCCTTGGCGGTGAATTTTTGCCCATCGGTCCACTTCACGTCCGACCGCAGTTCGACCTTCCAGATCAGCCCGTCCGGTGAAATGCCGCCATTCTCCTTGGTGGGCATCTTGGAGGCGAGGTTAGGGAAAAATGTACCGTTCTCATCGACGTCCCACAGGGCGTCGAACATGCAGACTTCGGGGATGTTCTCGGTGCCGGCGTTGACCCACAGCAGCGGGTTGAACTGCACCGGCTCCTGCGTCATGCCGAGGATGATGCGCTCCTTATTGATGGACTGCGCATGGCCGGTGCGGATGCCTGACGGCAGCACCAGCGGAGCGGCCAGACCGCCTGCGATTACGCCGCGGCGGGAGAGACGGAAACCACTCGTCGACATCAAAGCCTCCTCAGTTCAGTGTTTCAGTTATCCATCCGCAGGCGCGGGTCGAGCGCATCGCGCAGCCCGTCTCCCAGGAAGTTGAAGCCCATCACGGTGATGGTGATCATGGCACCAGGCAGCACGGCGAGCCAAGGGACAGTATCGAAATATCCCTGGGCATTGGTGAGCATGTTGCCCCAGGAGGCCAGCGGCGGCTGCACGCCGTAGCCGAGATAGGAGATGTAGCTCTCCGCCAGCACCGCGCTGGCCACCCGCAGCGTTGCGGCCACCAGCAGGGGGGCGACAATGTTCGGTAACAGCTCCTGGAACATGATGCGGGGTGCCGAAGCGCCGAGCGCGCGGGCGGCGGCGACGAAATCCTGTTCCTTCAGATGCAGGATCTCGGCGCGGACGATGCGCGCCACCTCCATCCAGGAGGTGAGGCCGATGATCAGCGCGATCGAGATCAGCGAGGGCGGCACGAAGGCGGCGATCACCAGCAGCAGGAAGATCTGCGGGAAACACAGCATGGTATCGACGAAGCGCATCAGCAGCGTGTCGATGATGCCGCCGAGATAGCCGGAGGCGAGGCCGATCAGCGCGCCGGTGAGCACGGTGGTGAACATCGCCACCAGCCCCACGGTGAGCGAGATCCGCCCGCCATAGAGCAGGCGCGAGAAAGTGTCGCGGCCAAGATCGTCGGTGCCGAGCAGGAAGCCGGACCGGGCGAAGGGGGCGAAGAAGCGGGCCTTGGTATCCAGCAGCAGCGGATCATGCGGCGCGATCCAGGGAGCGAACAGGGCGGCGATGCACAAAGCAGTGACCGCGATGAAGCCGATCAGCGCCAGCGGATGGCGCGTGAAGCGGCGGACGACGCCGGCGCTTTTGGGGCGCGTGGTGGTGCCGCTCATGACAGGCGGACCCGCGGGTCGAGCAGGGCGATCAGGATGTCAGCGATGAGGTTGCCGGCGATGACGAACAGCGCGGTGAACATGATCATGCCCATCAGGATCGGGTATTCCTTCATGGTCAGCGCATCGACGAACAGGCGGCCCATGCCGGGCCAGCCGAAGATGGTCTCGGTGACGAGCGCGCCCGAGAACAAGGCGGGCAATTCGATGCCGAGCAGCGCGATCAGCGGCTTCAGCGCATTGGGCAAAGCATGGGACAGCAGGCGCTGCCGGGCGTGCAGCCCCTTGGCCTTGGCGGTGCGCATGTAGTCCTGATGCATCACCTCAAGGAACGCAGAGCGGGTGTAGCGGCTCCAGATCGCGGTGATCACCAGGGCCAGCACCATCACCGGGAGGACAAGATGGCGCAGCGTGTCGAGCAGATTGCCCTCCTCGCCCAGCTCGTTCATG
The DNA here is from genome assembly GCA_903928045.1 of uncultured Rhodospirillales bacterium. The sequence goes on along the minus strand of CAIYPH010000755.1, from coordinate 6,813 downwards.
CCGCCCGAGGGGAGGAGCCCGAGCTTCACCGCGAAGAAGTAGATCGCCATCAGCCCGAACCAGAAGGTGGGGAAGGACAAAGCGATCATCGCGCCGGAGGTCGCCAGCATGTCGAACACGGAGTAGCGGCGAATGGCGCCGAGCACGCCGATGGTGCAGCCGATGAGGATCGCGAGCGAGAGGGCCGAGCCCATCAGCAGGAAGGTCGCGGGCATGCGTTCCAGGATCACGTCCAGCACCGGGCGGCCGCCGAAGAAGGTGTTGCCCCAGTTGCCGGAGAACATGCCGAGCGCCCATTTGAAATACTGCACGTGCACGGGTTGATCGAGGCCGAGCACGATGCGGATACGCTCGATGTCCTGATTTGTGATGGTGGGGTTCAGCGTGTAGACGGCGAGCGGGCCGCCGGGGGCGAGGTGCATCAGCGCGAAGGCGATGACGGAAACGCCGACCAGGAGCGGCAGGGATTGCAGGATGCGGCGGCCGATATAGGGCAGCATTCCCTAGCCCCCGTGCAAATGGCAGGCGACGACATGGCCGTCACCGAGTTGGGTGGGCACCGGCGTCTCGATCGCGCAGCGCGCCATCGCCCGCGGGCAGCGCGGATGGAAGGCGCAACCAGGTGGCGGATTGGCGGGTGAAGGCACATCGCCGCCGAGCGGCACGCGGGCGCGGCGCATGCCGGGCTCCGGCATCGGCACGGCGGCCAGCAGCGCCTCGGTGTAGGGGTGCTTGGGGTTGAAAAACAGCGCCTCGCGCGGGCCGCTTTCCACCACGCGGCCGAGATACATCACCGCCACCCGGTCGCAGATGTGGCTGACGACGCCCAGGTTATGGCTGATGAGGATGTAGGTGAGGCCGAGTTCGCCCTGCAGGCGCTTGAGCAAATTGAGGATCTGCGCCTGGATCGACACGTCAAGCGCCGAGACCGGTTCGTCGCCGATGATCAGGCTCGGCCGCAACGCCAGCGCCCGGGCGATGCCGACGCGTTGGCGCTGGCCGCCGGAGAATTCATGCGGGTAGCGCTGGGCGGCATCGGCGGGCAGGCCGACCAGGCCGAGCAGGGCGGCCACCCGGTCCTGCAGTTCCTGCCCCTTGGCCACGCCATGGATCTCGTAGGGGGCGGCGAGGATGCGCCCGATCGTCATGCGCGGATTGAGCGAGGACATCGGGTCCTGGAAAACGATCTGCATGCGGGCCCTGAGCGGCATCATCTCGGCGGCGGGCAGGTTGGTGATGTCCCGTCCCTCGAAGCGGATGCTGCCCTCGGTCGGCTGGATCAGCCGCAGGATGGATTTGCCGACGGTGGTTTTGCCCGAGCCGCTTTCGCCGACAATGCCGAGCACCTCGCCGGGTGCGACGGCGAAATCGACGCCGTCGACCGCCTTCACTGTGCCGACGCGGCGGCGCAGCAGCTTGGAGAGGATGGGGAAATGGGTCTTGAGCCCGGCGACCTCCAGCAATGGCTCAGCCATGACGCGGCTTCCAGCAGGCAACCTCGCGGCCGCCGTCGGCCGGCATGAGGGTCGGGCGCTCGGCATGGCAGGCGGCATCGGCGAAGGCGCAGCGCGGGGCGAAGGCGCAGCCGGCGGGGAGTTGGCCGGGGGCTGGGACCATGCCAGGGATTTCCGGCAATTCGGCCTCACGGATACGGGTGATGCGCGGGATCGAACGCAGCAGGCCCTCGGTGTAGGGATGCAGCGGGGTGGCGAACAAGGCCGCCACCGGACCGGTTTCGACGATGCGCCCGGCATACATCACCGCCACCCGGTGCGCCGTCTCGGCGATCACCGCGAGGTCATGCGTGATGAGCAGGATGGCGGTGCCGAGCTCGTCCTGCAATTCGCGGAGCAGGTCGAGGATTTGCGCCTGGATGGTGACATCTAGCGCGGTGGTCGGCTCGTCGGCCACCAGCACGGAGGGGCGGCAGGCGAGTGCGATGGCGATCATCACGCGCTGGCGCATACCGCCGGAGAGCTGGTGCGGGTAGCGCTGCGCCGCTTCGGATGGACGGGGGATGCCAACACGGGCGAGCAGCGCCTCCGAGCGGGCACGCGCCTCCCGGGAATTCAGGCCGAGATGGCGCACCAGCGGCTCGTCGATCTGCCGCCCCACCGTCATCAGCGGGTTCAGCGAGGTCATCGGCTCCTGGAAGATCATCGACAGCCGGGCGCCGCGCAGATCGGCCATCTCGGCCTCGGAGAGGCCGAGCAGATCGCGCCCCTCGAAGACGATGCTGTCTGCGCTGAGTTCGGCCGGTGGCGATTCCAGCAGCCGCATGAGGGCGAGCGAGGTCAGCGTCTTGCCGCTGCCGCTTTCGCCGACCAGGCCGAGGGTTTCGCCGTGGCGCAGCTCGAAGGTGACGCCATCGACCGCCTGGGTGCGGCCGCCGGGGATGCGAAAGGCGACCCCGAGCTTCTCCGCGCGCAGGACCGCTTCGGCCATCAGCTCACCACGTATCCGGTTTCCTCGGCCGCATGGGTCAGCGATTCCATGAACGACTTGGCGAAGGTGGTGAAGACGATGAGATCGTAGGTGGGAGCGGCATCGCGCTGGTGGATGGTGCAGGCGAGATGGGCGATCTGCGTGCTCGCCACCCGGGCAGGGCCGAAGGCGGCGGGATGCAGGTCCACCCGGCATTCCTTGGCCAGCACCCAGGTGGCGCGGGGGCCGGAGAGGGTGATGACGCTGCGACCATGCGTCTGGTCGATCACTGAGCCGGCATCGCCCACTGCGGCCTTCACCGCGCGGGCCAAAGTGCCCTCGGTGCCACGCGGGGCGATGAGGAACCAGCCGTCGGGCTGGATCCACAGCGCCGCCAGCGCATCACCGCCGGCGGAGCGGCCGGGGGACGGCAGATCGAAGCCATAGGCCGCTTTGATGGCGGCGGCGGCATCCTCCGCGCGGCCCTTGCGGGCGAGGAGTTGCACGACATCGACATCGCGCACCGCGAGCCGCACCGGTTGGCCGCCGGTGGCGCCATGGGGGCCCGGCTTCAACAACGCCGCGACGGCGGCGTGGGGTTCAGACACGGACACGGGCGTTCTCCGGATCGACGAAGTGCGGACTGAGGATTTCCACCTCGACGGATTCGCCGTGCAGCGGCGAAGTCGCGGTCATGCGGGTGCCCTTGCGGGCTTCGCCGCCCTCCAGCAGCGCCAGGCCGATCCAGCCATCGAGCTCCACCGCGCGGGTGACACCGGTGATCCAGCCGAGGCTGAGCGTGGTGCCGGTTTCCACCAGATGCGAGCCGGCGCGGATCTGCTCGCCGCGCGAGACCGAGCGGATGCCGACGAGATGCGGGCGGCCGGGATCGGTCAAGCCGGGGCGCGAAGCGAGGGCGCGGCCGACGAAATCGCCGCGCTTCTTGATCATCTTGCCGAGGCCGAGATCGCTCGCCGTGGTGGTGCCGTTGAGCTCGGACCCCGCGACATGGCCCTTCTCGATGCGCAGCAGCCCGAGTGCTTCCAGCCCGTATGGCTCGATGCGGAACGCCTCGCCGGCATCGATCACCGCCTGCCACACCGTCTCGGCAAAACCAGCGGGGGTGGCGATCTCGTAGGCCATTTCTCCGGAGAAGCTGATGCGGAACACCCGGACCGGGCAGCCCTTCACCGTGGCATCGCCGACCGCCATGAAGGGGAAGGCCTCGTTGGAGAGATCGAGCCCCTCAACCACTTTCTGGATGGTGGCGCGCGCGTTCGGCCCGGCGATCGACATCGCCGCCCATTGATCGGTGACCGAGGCGAGGGTGACGTCGAGATCGGGCCACACGGTTTGCAGGTAGAATTCCATGTGCTGCATCACCGGCCCGGCGTTCGCCGTGGTGGTGGTGACGAAGAAATGGTCTTCGGCGAGGCGCGAGGTGGTGCCATCATCGAAGATGATCCCATCTTCGCGCAGCATCAGCCCGTAGCGGGCGCGGCCGATCGGCAAAGTGGAGAAGGTGTTGGTGTAGAGCCGGTCGAGGAAAACCGCAGCGTCCTTGCCCTGGACGTCGATCTTGCCAAGGGTCGAGACGTCACAGATGCCGACGGAGCGGCGAACCGCGCGGGCCTCGCGCAGCACGGTGTCCCAGGCATCGGAGTCCGCCGGCGCCGGATACAGGCCGGGGCGCACCCAGGCGCCGGTATCCATGAATTCGGCGCCACGGCGGACGTGCCAATCATGCAGCGCGGTGAGGCGGGTCGGCTCGAAATGCTTGCCGATATTGGGGCCGGCGATGGCGCCCCAGGTCACCGGCTGGGTGAAGGGGCGGAAGGTCGGCATGCCGATATCCTGCACCCGCTCGCCGCGCGCCGCGGCCAGCACGGCCGCACCGATGAGGCCGCCGGACTTGCCCTGGTCGGTGCCCATGGTGTGGGTGGTGTAGCGCTTGGCGTGCTCGATGTGCTTGTAGCCCTCGCGCGCGGCGAGGCGGATGTCATCGGCGGTGACGTCATCCTGGATGTCGACGAAGGACTTGCCCTTGACCGAGACTTCCCAGAACGGCAACACCGTGGCGTCGCCAACGGCTCCGGTGGGCAGCGAAATCGCCGCATCCCCGCCGGTGGCGGCAGCACCCGCCCGCGCGCCATCGGCGGCGGCGGCGGCGATGCCGGTGACGGCGTTGACCGAGCCGGCGGCGAATTGCGGCAGGATCGGCGTGCCCGGCACCCAGGATTGGAGCCGTTCATTCCACTCCACCGGGGTGCGCGACTGGCTGGCGAGTTGCACGGCGGGATTGATGCCGCCGGAGACGCAGAGCAGGTCGGCCGCCACCAGCGTGTCGGTGCCGGAACTCCCGCGCCGCGCGACGCTGGCGCCTTGCAGCGCGAGTGTGCCGGCGGTGCCGATCACCTGGCTATCGGCCCAGACGGTGATGCCACGGGCGCGGGCCGCTTCGGCTCCGGCCGAGTCCGCGCGGGGATCGACGATGCCGGCGATGCCGATGCCGGCATCCTGCAGGGTGAAGAAATCCTCATAGGCGGCGTCGTTATTGGCGAACAGCATCGCCCGCCGCCCCGCCTTCACGCCGAAGCGCCGCACATACACCGCCGCCGAGCCCGCAAGCATAACGCCCGGACGGTCATTATCGGGGAAGGCGATGAAGCGCTCATGGGCGCCGGTGGCGTGGATGATCTTGCCGGCGCGAATGGTCCAGTAGCGCTGGCGCGGCGTGTGAGCCGGTGAGGCCAGCATATGGTCGGTGACACGTTCCAGCGCGCCGACCACATTGGCGTCATAGGCGCCGAACACGTTGGTGCGCGGCAGCAGGGTGACGTTCGGCATGGCGGCGAGGGCGGCCAGCGTTGCGGTGCGCCACGCCTCGTCCTGCCCGAGCAGGCTGGCGCCGAGGATGGAATCCTGCTCGCACAGCGTCACCCGCTGTCCGGAAGCGCCAGCGACGCGGGCGGCGGCGAGGCCAGCGGGGCCGGCGCCGATGATCAGCACGTCACAATGGGCCTGCATGGTCTCGTAGAAATCCGGGTCGTTCTGGCCCGAGGCGCGGCCGAGCCCGGCGGAGCGGCGGATCAGCGGCTCGTAGACCTTCTCCCAGAACCCAGCCGGCCACATGAAGGTCTTGTAGTAGAAGCCAGCCGACAGCACCGGGGCGATCAGGCTGTTGAGCGACAGCAGGTCCCAGCGCAGTGAGGGCCAGCGGTTCTGGCTCGCTGCCACCAGCCCGTCATGCAGCTCGATCTGCGTCATGCGGGTGTTGGGTTCGCGCTTGGCGCCCTCGCGCATTTCGGCGAGCGCGTTGGGCTCCTCGGGGCCGGCGGAGAAAATACCGCGCGGGCGGTGCAGCTTGAAGCTGCGGCCGACCAGGCGCACGCCGTTGGCGAGCAGGGCTGAGGCCAGGGTATCGCCGGGATGGCCGGTGAAGGGCTTGCCGTCGAAGGTGAAGGCGAGGCTCTGCGCACGGTCGACATGGCCGCCGGCGGGCAGGCGGAAGGGCTGGCTCATTCGCTGGGCACCTCCGGCGTCTCGGTGGCGCGGGCCACGGTGCGGACCTCATGGGTCATGGTATGGCGCACCACCTTGAGGTACTGGCGGCAGCCGGAGGAGTGGTACCACCACTCCACGTGCCAGCCGCGCGGGTTCTTGCGGGCGTAGACGAAGTCATGAAACGCCTCTTCGGGCGCATTGGCGCCGGGGCGGGTGACGGTGGCATCCCCGCGATAGGTGAACTCGGCCTCGTCGCGCATGCCGCACCACGGACAGTCGATCCTGATCATGTCACTGCATCCACGGGAACGGGCCGTTGCCGCGCTCATCGAGCAGGCGCCCGGTGCGGAAACGGTCCAGCGTATGGGCTTCGTTGAGCTTGTGCGGCGCGTCCTGCGCGATGGTCCAGGCGTGGCACCAGCCGGAGCCGGGCGTCGCCTTGAAGCCGCCGTAGCACCAGCCGGCCGTCATATAGAGGCCCTGGATCGGCGTCTTGCCGATGATGTGCGAGCCGTCGAACGTCATGTCCATCACCCCGCCCCACTGGCGCAGGCCGCGCAGGCGGGAAAGCGAGGGCATCATGGCGATGCCCGCCGACCAGACATGCTCAACCACGGGAAGGTTGCCGCGCTGGGCATAGGTGTTCCAGCCATCGAGCCCGCCGCCGAACACCAGGCCACCCTTGTCGGACTGGCTGATGTAGAAATGCCCGGCGCCGAAGGTGATCACCTGATCGACCAGCGGCTTCACGCCCTCGGAGACGAAGGCCTGCAGCACGTGGCTTTCGATCGGCACGTCGAGCCCAGCCATCTGGGCGAGGCGCGAGGTATTGCCGGCCACCGCGAGGCCGATCTTCTTGGCCTTGATCGGGCCGCGCGTGGTCTG
>CAIYPH010000754.1 GCA_903928045.1 uncultured Rhodospirillales bacterium | reverse complement strand
GTGGGCGAATGGACCCACGCCGGCCAGGGCGTGCAGGAGATGCGCATTCCCGACAACGTGCTGCGCATCACCCGGCACAAGGCCCGCGGCATCGAGACCGAGCATCCCGCGGTGTTCCCGGTGAAGCTGCCGGAGTTCCTGATGCAGGCCTATGCCGACGAGGGCGATATGGTGTTCGAGCCGTTCTCGGGCTCCGGCACCACAATCCTGGCGGGGCAGCGGACGGGGCGGCTTGTGCGCGCGATGGAGCTCGCGCCCGAATATGTCGACCTGGCGATCGCGCGCTGGCGCATGCTCCACCCGGACCTGCCGGTGCGGCGTGCTGACGACGGCCGGGACTATGACGCCGTGGCGGCCGATCGCATGGGTGATGAGGTTGCCGATGCAGCTTGATCTCACTGTGGAGCCGGTGCCGCTGGGGCAGTTGCTTCCATATGCCGCGAACGCGCGCACACACTCCGACGAACAGGTGGCGCAGATTGCGGCGTCGATGGTCGAGTTCGGCTTCGTCAATCCGGTGCTGGTGGACGAGGCCGGCGTGCTGATTGCCGGCCATGGCCGTGTCCTGGCGGCGAAGAAGCTGGGACTGGAGACAGCGCCGGCGATCCGGCTGGGTCATCTCACCGAGGCGCAGGCGCGGGCCTATCGCCTGGCGGACAACCAGATTGCGCTCAACGCCGGCTGGGATGCCGCGATGCTGCGGGCCGAACTGCTCGACCTCGACGCCATGGGGTTCGACATGAACCTCGTCGGCTTCAGCCAGGCCGACCTGGCGGCGATGATGGCGGGCGGCGGCAGCACGGTGGACGAGGCCGCGGCCGATGAACCGGCGCCGGAGCCGCCCGCGGACCCGGTGAGCCGGCCGGACGATCTGTGGATCCTGGGCGAGCACCGGCTGCTCTGCGGCGACGCCACATCGGCAACGGACGTCACTCGGTTGTTGGACGGCGCGAAGCCGCATTTGATGGCGAGCGATCCGCCCTACGGCGTGAACTACGACCCTGCTTGGCGCAACCGGGCCGGCGTCTCGGCGACCGATCGCACCGGCGTGGTGAGCAATGACCACCGCGCCGATTGGCGCGAGGCCTGGGCGTTGTTCCCGGGCGACGTCGCCTACATCTGGCACGCCGCCGTGCACGCGCGCACGGTGATGGAGAGCCTCGAGGCGGCCGACTTCGTGGTGCGCTCGCAGATCGTGTGGGCCAAGTCCCGCTTCGTGCTGGGACGCGGCGATTATCACTGGCAGCACGAGCCGGCCCTCTACGCCGTCCGCAAGGGTGCCACCGGCAACTGGCAGGGCGCCCGCGATCAGTCGACGCTGTGGGCGATCGCAACGCGGGGGAACGACTCCGAGGATCCCGAGACGGTGCACGGCACGCAGAAACCGGTGGAGTGCATGCGCCGGCCGATCCTGAACAACAGCGCGCCGGGCGATGCGATCTACGAGCCGTTCTCCGGCAGCGGCACCACCATCATCGCGGCCGAGATGACCGGGCGGCGCTGCCTGGCGATGGAGATTGATCCCGCCTACTGCGATGTCGCCGTGCAACGGTGGCAGGAGCTGACTGGCCGCCAGGCGGTGCTCGACGGCGAGGACAGGGTGTTCAACGACGCCACCGCCGCCAGGGTGACCCCGGCGGCGGCGTGCGCAGCGTGAGGCGTTAACCGGCCTTGTAAATGCTGAAGGATCCCTTCGCCCCCTCCTTGTTCGGGCCGACCATCCGGACCCGCTCCAGGGTCTCGACCTTGATGCCCTTCTTCTTGAGCCCGGCCAGAAAGCCGCGGACAGTGTGACTAGCCCAGGACGTGGTCTCCATGATCTGGGCGATGGTCGCCCCTTCGGTGCGCCGGAGCAGGGTGAGGACCGCCTCCTGTTTGGTCCCCTCACGCGGCTTGCGCGGCGTGCCGGCGGTGCGCGGTGCCTTCTCGGCGAGCAGGGCGCGCAGCGCGTCCATCGGCGCTTCGAGGGCGGCGATGATGTCCGTGTCGCGGTTGTTCTGGTCGTCCCAGGCGGCGAGCACCGCGGCTGCGGCGCTGCGAAGGTTTGCCCGCGGCGCGGGCGCCACGGTGGCGGCGTCGAGGGCGTCGGCGATCGCGGCGGCTTCCTGGGCCACCGCCTCGGCGGAGGGCACCGTGGGCGCAACCGTGGCGGCCGGGTCCGCGGCGGGCGGCTCGCGGTCGATGGCGCGGAAGCCGGCGTCGGTCAGGGCCAGGGTGGTTAGCATCAGGCCGGTGGCGCTGTCCTCGATCAGGGTCGAAGCATCGCCGAGGCGGTAGTCGCCCAGGGTCTCGACGATCAAGCCATCGCGCAGCAGGGCGTCAATCATCTTGTGGCGGCCGCCGGTC
>CAIYPH010000753.1 GCA_903928045.1 uncultured Rhodospirillales bacterium | reverse complement strand
TTCACAAAAAGAACACCTTCCCTACCCCTTGGGCGGCATCGGCAAAAACGCCGAAGTCCGCGCCACGTAGTCGGCATACCCCGGATTCTTCTTCATCAACCGCCGCTCCAGCAGCGCCGCGCCCATTGGCCCCATGATGAGGTAGCTGAGCAAGGCCGGCGCCACGATGGTGAGCAGCGCGAGCGGCCCGGTATCGAGCGCGATGAGGAAGATGCCCCATTGCACCAGCATTTCGCCGAAGTAGTTGGGGTGGCGCGAGTAGCGCCACAGCCCGCGGTCCATCACCTCGCCGGGTTTGCGCGGGCCGGCGCGGAAGGCCTTCATTTGCTGGTCGGCGATGATTTCCGTGAGCAACCCCGCCAGGCTCACCGCCGCGCCCAGCCAGGCCAGCGGCCCGAGCGGCCCGGCGGGCAGGGTGATGGCGACCAGCAGCGGCGTGGTGCAGACCACCATCGCCGCGCCCTGATAGGCGAAGACGGCGCGCAGGCTGTAGAGCGTGTAGTTGCGGCCCTGCTCGGTGATATGGGCGCGCAGCCGGGCGTAGCGCCGGTCCTCGGCGCCCCAGTTGCGCTGCCCGATATACCAGCCCAGCCGCAGCCCCCAGGCGGTGGCCAGCGCCAGGGCCAGCGTGGCGCGCGGCTGCCCGCTGGCGCCGCCGAGGTAATACACCCACCCCACCGCGGCGCAGCCGGGGCCCCAGAACACGTCGACGATCGAGCTGTCCTTCATCGCCACGCTGATCACCCACAGCCCGAGCACGAAAAACAGCGCCACAAACAGAATGCCGCGCTCGAGATGCGGCAGATACCAGGCGAATTGGTCCATCATCTCGGTGATCCCTACCTGTTGAAGCGTTCTTTGCGCAGCACGATCCCGGCCGCCTCGCGGTCCCAGGTATCGGGCGTGATGCCGTCCTCGCGCAGCAGCGCCTTGCGCACCTTGTTGGTCGGCGTTTTCGGCAGCGCGGCGATCGGGCGGATGAAGCGGGGCACCATGAAATGCGCCATGCGCGGGCGGAGATAGGCGATCAGCTCCTCCGGCGTCACCGTCATGCCCGGCCGTGCGGCCACGGCGACCAGGATTTCCTCCTCGCCATGCGGGCTCGGCACCCCCACGGCGGCGGCCTCCTGCACGGCGGGGTGGCTCGCCACCTCGAACTCCACCTCCAGCGAGGAGACGTTTTCGCCGCGCCGGCGGATGGTGTCCTTCAGGCGATCGACGAAATAGTAGTTGCCGTCGGCGTCCTTGCGGAAGGCGTCCCCGGTGTGGAACCACCCGTTGCGCCAGGCCCGCGCGGTGGCGTCCGGCATGTTGAGGTAGCCCGGCGTCATCGCCCAGGGCAGATCGCTGCGCAGGATCAGCTCGCCCACCGCCCCGGTCGGCACCTCGATGTCATTGCCGTCCACCAGCCGCGCCTCGATCCCCGAGCGCGGGCGGCCGCAGCCATATTCCACCGTGGAGTTCACCGGCGCCACCAGCGGCACCGAGACCTCCGTCATGTTGAACCCGGTCAGCCAGTCGAACCCGAAGCGTTTGGCGAAGCCGATGGTGGCGCGGTTGATCGGCGCCATCGTCAGCATGCGCAGCGGGTTGTCCGCGTCATCCGCGCACGGCGGCGCCTTCATCAGGAACTCCGCCATCGCCCCGATCAGCCCGCAGGTGGTGGTGGAGCCGGTCTCGCGAATATCCTCCCAGAACCGCGCGGTGGAGAAGCTCTCGAACAGCGCGAAGGACGCTCCGGCCGCCAGCACCCCATGCACCGAGGAGGTGCCGCCGACATGGAAGAGCGGCAGGTTGACCAGCATGCGATCATCCGGCCCGATATAGCCGTAGCTGCACCGCCCGGTGGTCCAGCTCTGCAAATAGGTCTGCAACACGCCCTTGGACGGCCCGGTGGTGCCTGACGTGTAGATGACGGACTGGATATCCCACGGCTCCAGCGGCGCCTCATCGGCGAACCCCGCGCCGCTCGGCACCTCGCGCACCACGCGCAGCCCCGCGGGCAGCGCGATCTCATCAAGCCGTCCGGCCAGCGCGTCATGCACGATCAGCAGCTTCGCCCCGGTATTCTCCAGTACATGCGCCAGCAGCCGGCCGCGATAGGCGGTGTTGATGGGGGCGAACACCGCGCCGAGATAGTTGATGCCGAACCAGGCGCGGATCGCCGCCGCCCCGTTGGGCAGCCACACCGAGACCATCTCCCCCCGGCCCACCCCCAGCGCCGCCAGCCCCGCGGCGGTCTGGCGCGCGATATCGCGCGCCTCGCCATAGGTCCAGGTCGAGCCGTCCTCGAACCGCGCCAGCACCCGCTCGGGGAACGCCGCCGCCGCCGCGTCCAGCATGTGGCGCAGCACGCAGGCCTCCCGCGCCGGCATCGCCGGATCGAACCATGGCGGATGCGGCATGCGCTGCTCCTTTCCTCCCGTTATCCGCAGCATAGACGCGCAATCAACGCCCCGGCTAGAGCTGTATCCGTGCCGTTGGAAGCACGGATACAGCTCTAGCTCTTTGTTCTGGCGAGCAACTTTCGCCGGACGGCGTTGCCGTCTGATCGGCTGTTGCTCTAGGCTGCCAGCAAAAGGAAACCGCCCATGCTCACCCAGTCGCTCGAAGACGGCGTGCTCACCCTCACCCTCAACCGCCCCGAGGCGCTCAACGCCCTCACCATCGCCCTCGTCCGCCAGTTGAACGACGCCACCCGCGAGGCCGCCCGCGCGCCCGATGTCCGCGCCGTCGTGCTCACCGGCGCCGGCCGCGCCTTCTCCGCCGGCGGCGACATGAAGGCGTTCGACAGCATCGATGACGCCGACCCGCTCTGGGTGAAATGGCGCGGCGACCCGGTCTGGGAAGGCCACCCCTCCGCCGCCGACCGCTTCGGCCGCGCCGCGGAATGCGCCCTGCTGCTCCACACCATGCCCAAGCCCACCATCGCCATGGTCCGCGGCCCCTGCGTCGGCGCCGCCCTCAGCCTCGCCACCGCCTGCGACTTCCGCATCGCGTCGGACACCGCGCTGTTCTCCTCCGCCTTCGCCCGCATCGGCCTGTCCGGCGAAATGGGCGCCAGCTACTTCCTCACCAAATCCCTCGGCGCCTGGAAAGCCCGCGAAATCCTCCTCCTCTGCGAGCGCATCGCCGCCCCCGAGGCGCTGGCCATGGGCCTGGTCAACCGCGTCGTCCCCGACGACGCGCTGCTCGCCGAAACCACCGCCCTCGCCCGCCGCCTCGCCTCAGGCCCGCCGCTCGCCTACCGCTACATCAAGGCCAACATCAACGCCGCCGAAACCGGGCGCCTCGATGATATCCTGATGCAGGAGGCTTCGAACCAGGTCGCGGCATTGCGCAGCGCCGACGCCACAGAGGCGATTGATGCGTTTCTCACCAAGAGAGTTCCAGGTTTTAAGGGAAGTTAAGCGGTTCTTTTTTTGAAAAAAAAGAACCAAAAAAACTTTCATCCGTTTGGGCAGGCGCCCTCCGGGGAGACTCCGCAGCAAAC
>CAIYPH010000752.1 GCA_903928045.1 uncultured Rhodospirillales bacterium | reverse complement strand
CTGCTTTCCTTGTTTGTCGCCTTCTTCGCCTACGCCTCTGGCGAGCAATTCGCTCAGAGGATGACGATGATCGTCCACCGTGTCGCCGGTGACCGCGCCGAGCGATTGATCGAGGTGACCGGGGCGACCGTCCGCGGCGTCGTCTATGGCATTCTCGGCACCGCTGTCGTGCAGGGGGCGCTGACCGCGATTGGCTTGTGGGTGACCGGGGTTCCCCGCGCCGCCCTGCTGGGGGTGATCGCCGGCGGGCTCGCAGTGCTCCCGGTCGGGCCGCCGCTGGTGTGGTTCCCCGCCGCCCTTTGGCTGATGGCCTCGGGCCATATGGCGCTCGGCATTGGCCTGATGATCTACGGCGTCGCGGTTATCGGCGGCGCCGATACCCTGATCCGTCCGTATTTCATAGCCCGTGGCGCTGATCTGCCCTTTCTGCTGACGATGCTGGGCGTGCTCGGCGGCGCGCTCACCTTCGGCCTGCTGGGCATCTTCCTCGGCCCGGTGCTGCTCGGGGTTGGCTTCGCGCTGGTGAATGAGTGGATCGAGAGCGACAGCACCCACGCCGGATGACGGCGGGCTTTGCAGCGCTCTGGCGCTGACATATGAGTATCCCGCACCCGCGAGTGACCCCTGTGACCCATCCCGGCGCCTGATCGATGTTCGCTTTCATCATCGCCCGCCTGTTCCAGGCGGTCCCTGTGCTGCTTGCCGTGGCAGCGATCTCGTTCGCCATGTTCGCCTATGTCGGCGATCCCGTCTCGCAGATGCTGGGGCAGGACTATACTGAGGCGCAGCGTATCGCGCTGATCAAGGCACTCGGGCTCGACCAGCCCTTCTGGGTGCAGTACGGCCGCTTCGTGTGGGCCGCGCTGCACGGCGAGTTCGGCCTGAGCTTCCGCCTCGCCAAGCCGGTCGGCGGCCTGATCCTGGAGCGCATGCCGGCGACGCTGGAACTCGCGTTGGTCGCCGCCCTGCTAGCCCTCAGCGTTGGCGTGCCGATGGGAGTCTATACCGGCATCAAGCGCAACGGGCTGCTGTCCCGCGTGTTCATGGTGCTCTCGCTGATCGGCGTGTCGCTGCCGACCTTCCTGATCGGCATCCTGCTGATCCTTGTCTTCGCGGTGCTGCTGGGCTGGCTGCCTTCCTTCGGCCGCGGCACCCTGGTGCAGATTGGCGGCTGGAGCACCGGCCTGCTGACATTTTCCGGCCTCAAGGCGCTGATCCTGCCGGCGGTGACGCTCGGGATGTTCCAGATGACGCTGATCATGCGCCTTGTGCGCGCCGAGATGCTGGAGGTGCTGCGCAGCGACTACATCAAGTTCGCCCGCGCCCGCGGCCTGTCTCAGCGCGCCATCCATTTCGGCCATGCGCTGCGCAACACGCTGGTGCCGGTGATCACCGTGGTGGGCCTGCAACTCGGCGGGCTGCTGGCCTTCTCCATCGTCACTGAGACGGTGTTCCAATGGCCGGGCATGGGCCTGCTGCTGATCCAGTCGATCGCGGTGGCGGATATCCCGGTCATGTCGACCTATTTGCTGCTAATTTCGGTGCTGTTCGTGGTCATTAATCTCGTGGTGGACCTGCTGTATTACGCCGTCGATCCCCGCCTGCGGATCGGCCGTGGAGGGCGGCACTGATGCATGCGCTCGCCCGTTTCCTTGACAGCGATTTCCTCTACAGCTTCCGCCGCAACCCGGTTGCAGTGGTATCGGCATTGGTGCTGGCGATATGCATCGGCGGCGCCGTGCTGGCGCCGCTGCTGGCGCCGTATAACCCGTTCGACCTCGCCAGCCTCTCGCTGATGGACAGTTTCCGTCCCCCCGCCTTCATCGCCGACGGCGATGCGAGCCACGTGATCGGCACCGACGACCAGGGGCGGGACCTGCTCTCCGCGATCATGTACGGCACCCGCGTCTCGATCTTCGTCGCCGCCCTGGCGATCGCCTTCGCGCTCTCCCTCGGCACCGCGATCGGCCTCGTCGCCGGCTATCTTGGCGGCGCGGTGGATGCGGTGCTGATGCGCATCGCCGACGTTCAGCTTACCTTCCCGGCGATTCTGATTGCGTTGCTGGTGGATGGCATTCTGCGCGCCGCCCTGCCGCGCGAATTCCATGACCGGATGGAAATCTGGGTGCTGATCTTTGCCATCGGTATCGCCCGCTGGCCGCAATTCGCCCGCACCGTGCGCGGCTCCACCCTGGTGGAGCGCGGGCGGGAATACGTGATGGCGGCGCAGGTGATCGGCCTCTCCTCGCGGCGCATCATGACCAGCCATATCCTGCCTAATGTGCTGGGCCCGGTGCTGGTGATCGCCACCCTCAATCTCGGCCTCGCGGTGCTGGATGAGGCGACGCTCTCCTTCCTCGGCGTCGGCCTTGCGCCGACCGAGCCGTCGCTCGGCACCCTCATCCGCATCGGCAACAACTTCCTGTTCTCCGGCGAATGGTGGATCACCATTTTCCCCGGCGTGACGCTGGCGGCCATGGTGCTGTCGATCAACCTGCTGGGTGACTGGCTGCGCGATGCCTTGAACCCGAGGCTGCGCTGAGATGCCGTTGCTCGAAGTCGAGAATCTCACCGTCGAATTCCCCACCCGCCGAGGCACACTGCGGGCGATCGACGGTGTGTCCTTTGCGATCGATCCCGGCGAGGTGCTGGGCGTGGTGGGCGAGAGCGGTGCGGGCAAGTCGCTCACCGGTGCGGCGATCATCGGGCTGCTGGAGCCGCCCGGCCGCGTCGCCGGCGGGCGTATTCTGCTCGATGGCAAGCGCATTGATGATCTGTCGCAGGAGCGCATGCGCGCCATCCGCGGCCGCCAGATCGGCGCGATTTTTCAGGACCCGCTGACCACCCTGAACCCGTTGTTCTCCATCGGCCGCCAACTCGTGGAGACCATCCAGACCCATCTCGGCCTCTCCGACCGCGATGCGCGGGCGCGGGCGATCAAGTGGCTGGAGGATGTCGGGATCCCCGCCGCCCGCCAGCGCATCGACGCCTATCCGCATGAGTTTTCCGGTGGCATGCGGCAGCGCGTGGTGATCGCGCTCGCTTTGTGCGCCGAGCCCCGCCTGGTCATCGCCGATGAGCCGACCACCGCGCTCGACGTCTCGATCCAGGCGCAAATCATCACCCTCCTCAAACGCATCACCCGCGAGCACGGCACCGCGGTGATGCTGGTCACCCATGACATGGGGGTGATCGCCGAAACCGCCGACCGCGTGGCCGTGATGTATGCCGGCCGCATCGCCGAAATCGGCCCGGTGCGCGATGTGGTGAAAACCCCCGCCCACCCCTATTCGGAGGGGCTGATGGGCAGCATCCCCAGCCTCGAACACCGCGTCGAGCGCCTGCGCCAGATCGACGGCGCCATGCCCCGCCTCACCGCCAGTCCGCAAGGCTGCGCCTTCAACCCGCGCTGCCCCGCCGCCTTCGACCGCTGCCGCACCGAGCGGCCGGACCTGCTGCCGGCCGGCGCCACGCGGGCGGCCTGCTGGCTCCACGCGGGGGCGCGCTGAAATGCCCGACATTGTCCTCGCTGCCAGCAACATCACCCGCGATTTCGACGTCTCGCGCCCCTGGCTGCAACGCGTCCTCTCCCGCGAACCGCGCCGCACCCTGCGCGCGGTGGACGGCGTCTCCTTCGCCATCCCCCGCGGCACCACCCTCTCGTTGGTCGGCGAAAGCGGCTGCGGCAAATCCACCGTCGCCCGCCTCGCCGTCGGCCTCTACGCCCCGACCTCCGGCGACATCACCTTCGAAGGCCAGCCCCTCTCCTCCGCCCGCGCCCAACCGGCGCTGCGGCGGAAAATGAACATGATTTTCCAGGACCCCTACGCCTCGCTCAACCCGCGCTGGCGGGTGCGCGACATCGTGGCCGAACCTATTCGCGCCTTCGCCCTGCTGCGTTCCGAGAAGGACATCGCCGACCGCGTCGCCCAACTCCTCACCCAGGTCGGCCTGGCCGGCGCCGATGGCGAGAAATACCCCCACGAATTCTCCGGCGGCCAGCGCCAGCGCATCTCCATCGCGCGCGCCTTGTCGAGCGAGCCCGACTTCCTCGTCTGCGACGAACCCACCTCCGCGCTCGACGTCTCGGTCCAGGCGCAGATCCTCAACCTCATGCGCGATCT
>CAIYPH010000751.1 GCA_903928045.1 uncultured Rhodospirillales bacterium | reverse complement strand
TCGACGTCATCGACCGGGATGGGCTTGAGGCCGTTGGTGCGGAAATCCAGCAGGTCGCGCAGGGCGATCGGCGGCATTTTGCGGGCGGCTTCGGCGTAGCGGCGATACGTGGTGAAGCTGTCGGTGGCCACCGCCTCCTGCAGCATATGGATCAGCTTGCCGTCGAAGGCGTGCGCCTCGCCGCGCTGGCGCAGCTTGTAGAGCCCGCCGATTTGCAGCACGGCCGCCCCCTCGGTCCAGGCCGCCTGGTGCAGCGACAGCACCTTGCGGGCGATGCCGGAGAAGCCGATGCCGGAAATGCGGGACTGCATGCCCGGGAAGAACTCGGCCACCAGCGCGCGGGACAGGCCGATCGCCTCGAAGTTGTAGCCGCCGCGATAGGAGGAGATCACCGAGATGCCCATCTTGGACATCACCTTGAGCAGCCCCTTGTCGATCGCCTTCTTGTAGCGCTGCACCGCCTCCTTGAGCGACAGCCCGTCGAACAGGCCGCGGCGCTGGCGGTCGGCGATGCTTTCCTGCGCCATGTAGGCGTTGATTGTGGTCGCACCCACGCCGATCAGCACGGCAAAGGAATGTACGTCCAGGCAATCGGCCGCGCGCACGTTGAGGCTGGTGAAGGTGCGCAACGAGGAGGCGACGAGATGCGTGTGCACGCCGCCGGTGGCCAGGATCATCGGGATGCCCGCGCGCTCCGGCCCGATTGCCTCATCGGTGAGGATCACATGGGTGCAGCCGGCGCGCACGCCCTCTTCCGCCTCGGTGCGGATGCGCGAGAGCGCGGCGCGCAGGCCGGCCTCGCCCTCGGCCACGGGGAAGGTGCAGTCCACCACGCAGGCCGAGCGGCCCATATGGGCGCGCATGGCGGCGAATTCGGCGTTGGAGAGCACCGGGCTTTCCAGCTGCAGCAGGTCGAACTGGCTCGAATCCTCATCGAGCACGTTGCCGAGGTTGCCGAGCCTAGTGCGCAGCGACATCACGCGGGTCTCGCGCAGGCTGTCGATCGGCGGGTTGGTGACCTGACTGAAGGCCTGGCGGAAATAATGGTGCAGGCCGCGATATTTGTCGGACAGCACGGCGAGTGGTGTGTCGTCGCCCATCGAGCCCACGGCTTCCTGGGCGTCCTCCACCATGGGGTGGAGGATCATCTCGAGCTCCTCCATCGTGGTGCCCACGGTAAGCTGGCGGCGGCGCAGGGCGTCGCCCTCGAACAGCACCGGCTCCGGCGCGTCGGTCTTCACGATGTGGTCGATCTGGCGGATGCGCTTGGCCCATTCGCCGAAGGGCTGGCGGGCGGCCAGCATGTCCTTCATCTCCTCGTCGGAGTAGAAGCGCACCGCATCAAGGTCGACGCCGATGCACTGCCCGGGGCCGACCCGGCCCTTCTCGACGATGTCGCTCTCATCGAGCTTCACCATGCCGGTCTCGGACCCGACGATCAGCATCGCGTGGCGGGAGATGGTGTAGCGCAGCGGGCGCAGGCCGTTGCGGTCAAGCCCGGCGATCACCCAGCGGCCGTCGGTGGCGGCGAGCGCGGCCGGCCCGTCCCAGGGCTCCATCACCGTGTTGCAGTAAAGGAACATGTCCTTGTGCGTCTGCGGCATGGTGGCGTCCTGGCCGATCGAGGCCGGGATCATCAGTGCCTTGGTCATCGGCGCATCGCGGCCGGCGCGGACCAGCACTTCGAACACTGCGTCGAGCGTGGCGGTGTCGGAGCCGCCGGCCTGGATGACCGGCTTGATGTCGTCCATCCAGGGGTCGAGCATCGGGTCGGACAGTCGCGTCTCGTGCGACTTCATCCAGTTGGTGTTGCCGGCCAGCGTGTTGATCTCGCCATTATGGGCGAGCATGCGGAAGGGCTGGGCGAGGCGCCATGTGGGGAAGGTGTTGGTGGAGTAGCGCTGGTGATAGATCGCGAAGCGCGAGATGAAACGCTCGTCCAGCAGGTCGGGGTAGAAGTCCGACAGGCTCTCGGCGAGGAACATCCCCTTGTAGATGATCGAGCGGCAGGACAGCGAGCAGAAGTAGAGCTCCGGGATCTGCGCCGCGATGGCCTGCTTCTCGATGCGCCGGCGGATCACGTAGAGATCGCGCTCGAACTCCGCCTCGTCACGGCCCTCGGGCGCCCACAGCATGATCTGCTCGATCTCGGGCCGCGTCGCATTGGCCTTCTCGCCGATGCAGGCGACGTTGATCGGCACCTGGCGCCAGCCATAGATGTGGTAGCCGAAGGCGATGATCTCGCTCTCGACGATCTGGCGGCAGCGCTCCTGCGCCGAGAGATCGGTCTTGGGCAGGAACACCTGGCCCACCCCGATCGGGCCCGGGCGCAGCCGGTCACCGCCGCGGCGGATCTCGTCGGCGAAGAAATCCGCGGGGATCTCGATGTGGATGCCGGCGCCATCGCCGGTCTTGCCGTCGGCATCTACCGCGCCGCGGTGCCATACGGCCTGCAGCGCCGCGATCCCGGCTTCGACCACGTCACGTCGCTTCTGCCCGTCGAGCGCCGCGACGAGGCCGACGCCGCAGGCGTCATGCTCCATCGTAGCGTCATAGGTGCCCGCGAGGGCGGCCGTGTTGGCCGCCCATGAGGTGACGAAATCGGACCCGGTCTCGTGTGCCTGGCTCATATGTGCTCCTTCGCCTGATCCTTGGCGCGGGATCGCGGTGCGATCCCGCTGGGGATCAGAACCTGAGGCCGCGCGCGATCAGCGCGTCCTTGTTCTTGTTGATGGTCGCCTGATAGATCCGCTGGCCCCAGGCCTGCCCGGCCGCCATGCCCTGCTGCGTCACTGCCGGCAGGGTGGCGATCAGCTTCTGGCCGAGCGGCGTGGCGTAGAAGGCCTTGAGGCCCTTCAGGTCATCGACCGAGAAGTTGTTTGCCCACACATCGATGATCTGGGTGTTGAGATCGGCCTGCTGGGCAAGGAAGTCCGGCATCAGCAGCTCATCGACGATCGCCGCCGGCCCGCATGACGAGCTGGATCATCTGGTTGCGCAGGATCGAGATGAGCTGCTGCGATTGTTTGTCGGCGCCGATCATCTGAGTGAGCGCAGCGGCCTCGCCATGCGCCGCGGCCGGGGCGGCCGGCACGGGGGGTGGAATCGCCGGCGCCGCGGGAGCGGTCTGGGCCAGCGCGGTGCCGGCCATGAGAGTAGTGGCGAGGATGGAAAGGGCAAATCGCGTCAGGCGCATCGGGGTTACTCCGCTGCCACCGCGGCGGTGGCTTGTTGCACGTAGGCATGGATCTGCTGGGCCGCATCGCGGCCGTCGCGGATGGCCCAGACTACCAGTGACTCCCCGCGAACGATATCCCCGGCCGCGAATACGCCGGGCAGATTGGTCATGAAGCTCTTGTGGCCCACCTTCAGCGTGCCCCAGCGTGTGACGCCGACATCCGGCGCGGCCAGCGTGGCCGGCATGTCCTCGGGGTCAAAGCCGAGCGCCTTGATCACGAGATCGGCCGGCACGGTGAAGTGGCTGCCCTCGATCGGCTCCACCGACTGGCGGCCAGACGCGTCGGGCAGGCCGAGATGCATGCGCACGGCCCGCACCCCGGCGACGTGCTCTCCGCCGGTGAACGCCTCGGGGGCGGCGAGCCACACGAACTCCACGCCCTCCTCCTCGGCGTTCTTCACCTCGCGCATCGAGCCCGGCATATTGGCCTTGTCGCGCCGATAGAGGCACTTCACCGATGCCGCGCCCTGTCGCACCGCGGTGCGCACGCAATCCATCGCGGTATCGCCGCCGCCAATGACGACGACGTTCTTGCCCAGCGCATCGAGCGTGCCGTCGGCGAACGCCGCGACCTCGTCGCCCAGGCCGGCGCGGTTAGAGGCGGTAAGGTAGTCGAGCGCCGCGACGATGCCCGGCAGCCCCGCCCCCGGCCCGCCAATCTCGCGCGGTTTGTAAACGCCGGTGGCCACCAGCACGGCGGCATGGCGCGCCCGCAGCGCGCCGAGACTGACGTCGCGGCCGATCTCGACGCCGAGGTGGAAGACGATGCCGCTCTCCTCCATCAGCTTCCAACGCCGGAGCACAATGTCCTTCTCCAGCTTGAAGTTTGGGATACCGTAGATCAGCAGTCCGCCGGCGCGGTCATGCCGGTCATAGACATGCACCTGGTAGCCCTGGCGGCGCAGCTCCTCGGCCGCGGCGAGCCCGCCCGGCCCGGCACCGATGATGCCGATCGACTCCCCCCGCTCACGGACCGGCCGGATCGGCTTCACCCAGCCCTTCTCGAAGGCTGTATCCGTGACGTAGCGCTCCACCGCGCCGATGGTAACGCTTTCGAAGCCCTTCTCGATGACGCAGTTGCCCTCGCACAGCCGGTCCTGCGGACAGATACGGCCGCAGATTTCCGGGAAATTATTGGTCGCCGAACTGACCTCGTAGGCCTCCTCGAGGCGCCCCTCGGCGGTCAGCTTCAGCCAGTCCGGGATGTTGTTGGAGAGCGGGCAATGCACCTGGCAGAACGGCACGCCGCACTGGCTGCAGCGGCTCGCCTGGGCGGCGGCCTGCGGCGGCTGGTAGTCCTGGTAGATCTCGCCAAAGTCGCTCCGCCGGGCGGTGCTGTCGCGCTTTTCCGGGGTTTGCTGTTCGAGGCGGACGAACTGCAGCATACGATCGGGCAAAGTCGGTCTCCATCCCTGATGCCCGCGACGCAGCGCACCAGCGCCGACCGAGCCACACTGGCCCGTCTATCGCAGCATTTCGGGGCATGCGAGTCGTTTTTCGGGAATAGGTCACTATTAGCGACCTATTTTCATGCATACCCGACCCTATTTTTCGCATTTCGGAAAGGATCGAGAGAATTTAGGTCCGATATGGACCTACCTCTCCTCGGCTGCCGTCCGCGCCTCGTCGCCCGGCCGGTAGCGCCGCAGATACGCCGGCACCACCGCCTCGATCGGCGTCGCCGCCACGCCGAGCGCCGCCAGCCCCGCCGCCCCCGCCTCCACCACGTTGTCGCGGGCGAGCAGCAGAAGTTGGTCGCGCGTCAGCGGCTTCCCCGGCACGTGTTCCAGCACCGCCGCCTGGATCTGCGCCAGCCATGGCGGCACCGCCACCATGCAGCGCGGCCGCTCCGTCTCGGCGAGGATGTAGCTCAGCAGTTCCCGCATCGTCAGCACGCGCGGGCCGCCGAGCTCATAGGTCCGTCCCGCCGCTGCGTCCGACAGCGCCGCCATCACCGCGTCCGCGACGTCCCCGACATAAACCGGCTGGAACCGCGTCGCCCCGCCGATCACCGGCATAACAGGCGAAAGCTGCGCCATCCGCGCGAACCGGTTGAAGAACGCGTCCTCAGGGCCGAACACCAGCGACGGCCGCAGGATCACCGCCGCCGGAAACGCCGCGCGCACCGCCACCTCGCCGGCTGCCTTGGTGCGGGCATAGAGGCTAGGATGCGCGGCGCTGGCACCGATGGCCGAGACATGCACCAGCCGCCGCACCCCGGCAGCGGCCGCCGCCTGCGCCACGGTGGCGGCGCCATCGACATGAATGCGCTGGAAATCCCCCGGCCGGCCCTCGAAAAGGATCGCGACCAGGTTCACCACCACCTCGGCGCCCGCCACGGCGCGCGCCACCGCGGCGGCATCATTCACCGGCGCATGCAGCGCCACGATCTGCCCCACCTCGCCCATCGGCTTCAACGCAGCCGCCGCCTCGGTGTCCCGCCCGGCGATGCGCACCCGGTATCCCGCCGCCGCAAGCCGCTTCACCACATAGCGCCCGATGAAGCCCGAACCGCCGAAAACGGTCGCGATCTGCGCTGCCATAGTCATCTCCTGCCGAATGCTGACCTTGATATGGACCGCCACCGGCGTGCTCAAAGGACGAACTAAATGTTTTCTGCCTGTTGACGTGCCGCCCGGCGAAGGCTACTAGGCCCGCCCACCGCATGCCCGACTTGCCCAGGTGGCGGAATTGGTAGACGCGCAGGTTTCAGGTACCTGTGGCCGCAAGGTCGTGAAGGTTCGAGTCCTTTCCTGGGCACCAAACGGAGCGTGAGCGCGCGGCGGAATTCGCCGGGCGCGTCTCAGGCGCCGTGCCGACCGAGCCGCGTGTGCTACCGAACCGCGTGTGCTCTGGCATGAGCGCATGACGAACGGGACACAGGCATGGCTGAGGTGACATTGTTCATGGCCAACGCGACCATCCATCTGCACAAGCACGATCTGCCCGACGGGCTCGATCTCGGCCCCGTCGTGGCGGTCGACACCGAGACCATGGGCCTCAACCCGCATCGCGACCGGCTGTGCCTGGTGCAGCTCTCCGCCGGCGACGGGCAGGCCCATCTCGTCCAGCTCATCCCCACCGCACTCGGCGGCCGCGGCTATGACTGCCCCAATCTCGCGCGGATGATGGCTGATCCCGGCGTCACCAAGCTGATGCACTTCGCCCGCTTCGATGTTGCCGTGCTGCAACACGCGCTCGGCATCACCTGCGCGCCGGTGAAATGCACCAAGATCGCCGCCAAGCTGGTCCGCACCTTCACCGACCGCCACGGCCTCAAGGACCTCTGCCGCGAGCTGGTCGGCGTCGACCTCTCCAAGCAGCAGCAGACCTCCGACTGGGGCGCCGTGGAGCTTTCGCCCGAACAACTCGCCTATGCGGCGTCGGACGTGCTGTATCTCCACGCCCTGTGGGCACGGCTCGAGGCACTGCTGATCCGCGAAGGGCGCCACGAGATCGCCGAGGCCTGCTACGCCTTCCTGCCCACCCGCTGCCGGCTGGACATGCTGGGCTGGGAAGCCCCCGATATCTTCGCCCATTGAGCGCCCGGTTCAGCCGCGCCCGGGATCACACAAAACGGTGCGTTGACCGCCGCGATTTGCTACCCCTACATGCATGAAGGCGCGATCCGGATCACACCGCCCATGACTGTCGCCACCGCCACCCTGCCGCGCGATATCGAGGTTGCCCGCTCCGTG
Source organism: uncultured Rhodospirillales bacterium (assembly GCA_903928045.1). Next base: position 3,338 of record CAIYPH010000751.1, on the reverse strand, counting down.
CTGGCAACCGAGGCCGCAGGGCTGCGCGCGCTGGCGGATGGGCTCGATGCGCACTTCGCCGCCGCTGTCGATCTGCTCGCCGGCGCCACCGGGCGCATCGTGGTGAGCGGCATGGGCAAGTCCGGCCATGTCGCCCGCAAAATCGCCGCCACTTTGGCATCCACTGGCGCCCCCGCCCTGTTCGTGCACCCCGCCGAGGCCTCGCACGGCGACCTCGGCATGATCGTCCCGGGCGATGCGGTGGTCGCGCTGTCCAATTCCGGCGAGACCGCGGAACTGGCCGATCTGATCGGCCATTGCAGCCGCTTCGGCCTGCCCTTGGTCGCCATCACCGGGCGCGCCGGCAGCACGCTCGCCAAGGCCGCCAGCGTGGCCCTCGTGCTCCCCGAGGCGCGCGAGGCCTGCCCGATGGGGCTCGCGCCCACCACCAGCACCACCATGCAGATGGCCCTCGGCGACGCCATCGCCGTCGTCCTCCTCACAAGGCGCGGCTTCGGTGCCGCGGATTTCCGCCAGTTCCATCCCGGCGGCCGCCTCGGCGCCCGCCTACGCCTGGTGCGGGACCTCATGCACGGCGCCGCCGAACTGCCGCTCGCCAGCGAAGGCACCCCGGTGCGAGACGCCTTGCCGGCGATGACCGCGAAGCGCTTCGGCTGCGTCGGCATTGTCGCGGCCGATGGCCGGCTCAGCGGCATCATCACCGACGGCGACCTGCGCCGCGCCCTCGGCCCCGGCCTGCTGGAGGCCGCGGTGGAAACGGTGATGAGCCGCACCCCGCGCACCATCGTCCCCGACGCCCTGGCCGCCGAGGCGCTGCACGTGATGAACGCGCGGGACCGCCCGATCACCGCCCTCTTCGTGGTCGACACCGCCCATCGGCCACTCGGCCTGCTGCATATGCACGACCTGCTGCGCGCGGGGATGGCATGAGCGGCTCGGCCAACCGCAGCCCGGCCCCGCGCCCGCCCGGCGGCCGCATCCTCGCCGTCCAGCCGCGCAAGCCGCCCTCCCATGGCGCCATCGCCCAGCGCCGCTGGATGGTCGCGCTGGCCAAGCGTGCGCTGCCGGTGCTGGCGATCGGGCTGCTGGTGCTGGTCGCCGTGTGGCCGGAGATCGCGCAGCAAACCGATCGCGCCCGGCTGGTCTATCGCCGCGGCAGCGTCATCCCGGAAAGCGGCGTGCTGACCGCGCCGCGCTATCGCGGCGAGGACGACAACCATCAGACCTATACGCTGACTGCCACCTCGGCCCGCCAGGTCGCGGCGGACCGGGTGGATCTCATCGCCCCGATCGGGGACATCACCCTGACCGGCGGCGCCTGGCTGCAGGTGCAGGCGTCCGGCGGAACCTATCTGCAGAAGGCCGCGCAGCTCGATTTTTCCGGCGAGGTAACCCTCTACCGGGATGACGGTTCCATGCTCATCACCGACGCGGCAACGCTCGACCTGCGGGAGGGTGCCGCGGCCAGCGCGGCGCGCACCCACGCCGAGGGCCCGTTCGGCACGCTGGACTCCCAGGGTTTCACCATCACCGAGCGCGGCCGGGTCGCCCAATTCCATGGCCCCGCCCGCCTCGTGCTCGACGGAGGCCGGCCATGAAGCTGCTCGGCGCCATGGCTTCGCTTGCAACCCTCCTCGCCCTCCCCGCGGCCGCGCAGCCGATCGATCTCTCCCGCGGCGGCCCGATCGACGTCACCGCCGCCGGCGGGTTCGAATGGCGGGACCAGGAGCAGAAGGTGATCGCCTATGGCGAGGCCCGCGCGGTGCGCGCCGATGTCACCGTGCTCGCGGATCGGCTGGTCGCGCTCTACCGCAAGCGCGCCGGCGCCGCCGGAACCTCCACCGATTCCGGCGGCAACGAAATCTACCGGCTGGGAGCGGAGGGCAACGTCCGCATCGTCACCCCCACCGACGAGGCGGTCGGCGATCGCGCGGTCTATGACATCGACCAGGCGGTGCTGGTGATGACCGGCGGCGCGCTCAAGCTCACCACGCCGCAGCAGGTGATCACCGCGCGGGACAGCATGGAATACTGGTCCGACCGCCACATGGCCGTCGCCCGCGGCAAGGCGGTCGTGGTCACCACCGACGGGCGGCGCATCAGCGGCGATACGCTGGTCGGCTACACCACGCCCGCCGGCGAACCGGCGGCGAAACCCGCCGGGCCCGACGCCTCCGGCAAGCTCCAGCGCGTCGAGGGGTTCGGCAATGTCGAGGTGCGCACCACGACCGACACCGTGCGCGGCGATCGCGGCGTCTATGTGGTCGATCTCGGCACCGCCCGGGTGGTCGGCAATGTGCGGGTGACCCATGGGCAGAACCAGCTCAACGGCCCGGCGGCCGATGTGAACATGAAGACCGGCATCGCCCGCATGATCGCCGATCCCGGCGGGCGGGTGCAGGGCATGATCGTACCCAATGACGCCCAATCCGCCGCCTCCGCCCCGCCCGCGGCGAAGGTGCCGCCCGCCAAGCCGGCGGCTAAAAAACCATGACCGAGCTGCGCGTCCTCCCCGGCTCCGGCGGCCTCGTCGCCACCAGCGTCGGCAAGGTCTACAAGAAGCGCCCGGTGGTGCGGAACGTCTCCGTCTCCGTGCGCCGCGGCGAAGTGGTCGGCCTGCTTGGCCCCAATGGCGCCGGCAAGACCACCACCTTCTATATGATCGTCGGCCTGGTGCGGCCTGATTCCGGGACCATCACGCTCGACGGCCACGACATCACCGGCCTGCCGATGTATCGCCGCGCCCGCCTCGGTATCGGCTACCTGCCGCAGGAGGCCAGCGTCTTCCGCGGCCTCACGGTGGAGCAGAACATCATGGCGACGCTCGAAGTGGTCGAGCCCGACCGGGACCGGCGCGACCAGATGCTGGACGAGCTGCTGGCCGAATTCGGCATCCTGCATCTGCGCCGCACCACCGCCCTCGCCCTCTCCGGCGGCGAGCGCCGCCGCGTCGAGATCGCCCGCGCGCTGGCGACCCAGCCGAGCTACATCCTGCTCGACGAGCCGCTGGCCGGCATCGACCCCATCGCGGTCGGCGAAATCCGCGACCTCGTGGCCCATCTCAAGGACCGCGGCATCGGCGTGCTGATCACCGACCACAACGTGCGCGAGACGCTCGAAATCATCGATCGGGCCTACATCATGCATGACGGCCAGGTGCTGATGGAGGGAAGGCCGGAAGAGGTGGTCGCGCATGCCGACGTGCGCCGGGTCTATCTTGGCGAGAGGTTCTCGCTGTGAGCGCGCCTCTCGGTTCGCCGGGCAGGAAGCAAGAAAGCGCTTCTTTTTGAAAAAAGAAGCAAAAACTTTGGCTCTATTAGCGAATCATATGCGTAGTT
>CAIYPH010000750.1 GCA_903928045.1 uncultured Rhodospirillales bacterium | reverse complement strand
TCCCGGCGCCATGGCGCGCGGGTCAATTACTGCCGATCCGCCATGCCCGCGCGCTCGGCCTGCCGCTGCCCTGCCGTCGCGCGCCACCGATCCTGCGTTTGCGGGGCCCGCCTTACCGCGCCGTCACGTTGGCAAATGAAAAACCGGCGCGGCCCGAGGGCCACGCGCGGGCGCTCGCGTATGCCCATTTCGGCGCGTCCATGGTCGATAAGAGTCAAATACATCCCCGTATTGGCGTCGGTGCCAGCTTGGGTGACCGCGAGGCCTAAATCACCCGTTCCAGCACGGCGGCGAAAAACCCATCAGTGCCATGGCTGCGCGGTGTCAGCGCGAGATAAGGGCCAGGGCAGGGCAGGGGGGAGGGCAGACCCCAAGCCTCCGCGAGCGGCATCAACCGGAAGGCGGGGTTAGCGGCGAGGAAGCGCTCCACCTGCGCCTCGTTCTCGTCGAGCAGCAGGGAGCAGGTGGCGTAGACGAGGCGGCCGCCTTTTTTCACCAGGCGGGCGGCCTGGCCCAGGATGGCTTCCTGCTTCACCACCAGCTCCGCGAGGTCGATCGGGCGGAGGCGCTGGCGGGCGTCGGGGTTGCGGCGCCAGGTGCCGGTGCCGGTGCAGGGCGCGTCGACCAGCACACGGTCGAAGGTGCCGGCGCGGCGCTTGATCCATTTGTCGCCGGCTTCCGGGATATGCCGCTCGACATTGTGGACACCGGCGCGGCGCAGCCGCTTCACCGCGCCTTCGAGGCGCGGCGCCGAGACGTCGGAGGCGACGATGTGGCCGCGGTTCTCCATGGTCATCGCCAGCGCCAGCGTCTTGCCGCCGGCACCGGCGCACCAGTCGGCCACCCGCATCTCGGGCGCGGCGCCGACCACGGCGGCGATCAGCTGGCTGCCTTCGTCCTGGATTTCCACCAGCCCGTCCTGGAACGGCTGCAGCCCCACCACCGGCTGGCGGCTGGGCACGCGCAGGCCCCAGGGGGAGAGCTCGGTCAGCTCGGCGGCAAGCCCGGCGGCGGCGAGCGCGGCCAGGGCGCCCTCGCGGTCGGTCTTGAGCAGGTTGACGCGCAGATCGACCGGCGCCGGCAGGTCCATCGCCGCCATCTCGGCCTCGAGCGCGCTGCCGAAGCGGGCTTCGAGATGCGGCAGGATCCAGTCCGGCGCCTCGATGCGCACGGCGGTGGGCATCTCGGGATGGCTCAGCGTGTGGCCGGAGAGGGCGGCGAGCACCGGCTTCTCGGCCGGCGTGACTTTCTCCGGCGCGAACTGGCCGCCGGAATAGGTCTGGTTCACCCCGTCGGCGGTCCAGCCTTCCAGCATCAATGAGGCGGCGACCAGCATACGCGGCGAGGTACGGCCCTTGCAGCGTTCCAGCCACCAGGTGAGCCGTCGCCGCGCGCGGATGACCGACCACGTGCGGTCGGACACGGCGCGGCGGTCACCGGAGCCGATGTAGCGGCGCTCGCGGAAGAAGGCGTTGGCCACCGCGTCGGCCGGCTTGCGGGGTGCTACGTCGATAGCGGCGAGCAGTTCGATCGCGGCCGCGATCCGAGCGGCCGGCGTCATCCCTCTTGTCGGTAGTTCGGCGCCTCGCGGGTGATCGCGACGTCGTGCACGTGGCTTTCCCGCAGGCCTGCCCCGGTGATGCGGCGGAAGCGGGTGTTCTCCTGCAGGTCGCGGATGGTCCCGGCCCCGGTATAGCCCATGCCGGCGCGAAGGCCGCCGACGAGCTGATGGATCACCGCGCCCACCGGGCCCTTATAGCCCACCCGGCCCTCGATCCCCTCGGGGACGAACTTCATGCTGTCCTTGATTTCCTGCTGGAAATAGCGATCGGCCGAGCCGCGGGCCATGGCGCCGATGCTGCCCATGCCGCGGTAGGACTTGTAGCTGCGGCCCTGGTAGAGGAACACCTCGCCCGGCGCCTCGTCGGTGCCGGCGAGCAGGCTGCCGATCATCGCGCAATCGGCGCCGGCGGCGATCGCCTTCACCAGATCACCGGAGGTGCGGATGCCGCCATCGGCGATGGCCGGCACGCCGTGGCGGCGGCACATCTCGGCCGTTTCCATCACCGCCGTGAACTGCGGCACGCCGCCGCCGGCCACCACGCGGGTGGTGCAGATGCTGCCCGGGCCGATGCCGATCTTCACCGCGTCAGCCCCAGCGGCGATCAGTGCTGCCGCCCCCTCGGGGGTGGCGACGTTGCCGGCG
>CAIYPH010000749.1 GCA_903928045.1 uncultured Rhodospirillales bacterium | reverse complement strand
TCAATCCCGCCATCCGCCCGCATGCCACCGAGATACGGCCCCAACGCAAACCGGTACCCCGTCGCGTAGGTCGGCACCTGAAACACCGCCGCCCCTCCCGGCGACAGCAGGCTGAACGCGCGGCGCAGGATCTGGGCAATCACCGGCGGCGGATTATGCTGCAGCACGATCCGGCTGAACCACAGGTCGAACGGCCCGCGCATCGCGAACTCCGCTCCCTCCGCCAGGCTGAACGCCACATTCGTCGCCCCGGCCGCCACCACCGTCTCGCGCGCCATCTCCAAGTGGCTCGCCGACACATCGCCGGCCGTCACCTGGGCAAAACTGCGCGCGAGGAACGGCGTCACCCGCCCGATGCCGCAACCGAACTCGAAGACATGGCGGAATTGCCCGGGCTCCAGCCCGCATCGCCGCAGACACGCCTCCAGCATCGCCACATCAGCGGCACCCGAATTGTAGAACTCCGCCCGCGACTGCTCGATGTTCTCCGGCACGAAGCGATCCGCCGACAACACCGACCAATGCGGCCGCTCGGCACCCAGCCGGGTCCAGACCGCCTTGATATGCATCAGCAGCGCGTGCGCATTCGCCGGGTCGGTCTGCCACTCAACGTCCAGCGGCGGCGCGTCGGGCGGGACGAGCCGGATCGGCGCCGGTGGCGTGGCGCCGACCCGGGCGCGGAACTCGGCCGATGCCATGAACGCGTCGCGCAACTCGGAATACGAGCGGACACCGCGCCACGCCGTCACCACGGCCTCGCTCTCCGGCTCGCGGCCCAGCAACAACTGGTAGGCAATCCTTACCTCGTCCGCGGTCAGCATTCGCTCGCTTGCTCCCATGCATCGCGGCCCCCGCATAGCCCGGCGGTGCCCCAGGGCCGAACTATAGGAGACCCGGCCGCCAGACTCCATCGCTCCCCTCGCCTTCCCCCCGCCTCCCCCCGGTGCTATAGGCCCTCGCCACTACGAGTACCGCCTGCATGACCGACGATCCGCCGCCCAACCCGGCGCTGCTCCCCTCCGGACTGCGAGACCTGCTGCCACCCGAGGCCGAAACCGAGGCCGCTTCGGTGGAGGCGTTGATGGATGGGTTCGCCGGCCACGGCTATCAGCGCGTCAAGGCCCCCCTGCTCGAATTCGAGGACACGCTGCTCGCCGGCTCCGGCGCGGCGATGTCCGACCAGACCTTCCGCCTGATGGACCCCGATACGCGCCGCATGATGGGCGTGCGCGCCGACATCACGCCGCAGATCGCCCGCATCGCCACCACCCGCCTCGCCCACGCGCCGCGCCCGCTGCGGCTCTCCTATGAGGGCCAGTGCCTGCGCATCCAGGGCGGCCAGACCTCGCCGGATCGCCAGATTGCGCAGGCCGGCATCGAGCTGATCGGCCATGACAGCCCGGCCGCCGATGCCGAGATCGTGCTGGTGGGCGTCGCCGCGCTCGCCGCTGTCGGCCTCACGCGGATTTCGATCGACCTCACACTGCCGCTGCTGGTGCCGACCCTGCTCGAGGAG
>CAIYPH010000748.1 GCA_903928045.1 uncultured Rhodospirillales bacterium | reverse complement strand
GGGGGTGGTCAGCAGGGCTTGGACGAGGGGCGCGGTTTCCGACGTGGTGTGGTCGGCGCAGTCGGCGAGCCAGGTCAGGACGGGCAATGTTGAAGGCGGGGCGGCGCGGGTGGGTGCGGCCTCCGGCCATGCCGCGAGGAAGGGGGCGGCTTGGGGAATGGTGTCGAGATAGGCCTTCGTTGTGGCAAGCAGGGCGTGCATGGGATGAGGCGAGCACGACGGGCGGCGGCGCGCAACCGCCCTAGCGTGCGCGGCGGCGGCGAAGCAGCAGCATGATGCCGAGGGCAGACGCGATGATGAGGAAGGAGAAGAGCGTGGTGAGGGTGCCGAGCGCGTAGAGCACGGGCGTGGTGACGTTGGTGGTCATCCCGTAGATTTCGAGCGGCAGGGTGTTGTCGGAGCCGGCTGACATCACGCTGCGGGCGAATTCGTCGTAGGAGAGGGTGAAGCCGAAGAGGGCGACGCCGATGAGGCTCGGGGTGATCAGCGGCAGCACCACGTGGCGGAACACCTGCCAGGGCGTGGCGCCGAGGTCGCGGCCGGCTTCTTCGAGGCTGCGGTCGAAGCGATTGAACACCGCGAGCATGATGAGGACGCCGAACGGGAGCGTCCAGGTGAGGTGGGCGCCGAGGGCGGAGCCGTACCAGGTGGGCGGGATGTCGGCGATGTTGAACATCAGGCCGATGCCGAGCGAGATCAGGATCGAGGGCATGATCAGGCTTGCGACGGTGACGTAGAACAGCAGCGTGGCGCCGCGGAAGCGCCGGCGGAAGGCGAGGCCGGCGAGGAGGGCGATGGCAACGGTGAGCCCGGTGACGATCAGGGCGAGCGCGATGGAGCGCGCAAAGGAGCCGCCGAAATCGCCGACGGTCTGGGTCTGGAACAGATTGGCGAACCAGTGCAGCGAGGCGCCGCGCATCGGGAAGGTCAACCCGCCCTCCGGCCCCTGGAAGGAGAGAATGGCGATGGTGATGGTGGGGCCGTAGAGGAACAGCACGAACAGCGCGAACACGCCGGTCAGCACGCCATGGGCGAGGCCGCGGCGCATCACAACTCCTTGCGGATGTCGACCACCCGCAGGATGGCGGCGACCATCAGCAGCACCACCGCCAGCAGCACCACGGCGTGGGCGGCCGCGGCGGGATATTGCAGCAGCGACATCGCGTTCATCATCATCACGCCCACTGAGGCTGATTGCCCGCCGCTCATCAGCCGCACCGTGATGAAATCGCCCATCACCAGGGTGACGACGAAGATGCTGCCGATCGCCATGCCCGGCAAAGAGAGCGGGATCACCACGTCGGTCAGCACGGCGCGGAATCCGGCGCCGGCATCGCGCGCCGCCTCGATCAGCGAGCGGTCAATGCGCATCATGGTGTTGAAGATCGGCACCACCATGAACAGCGTGTAGAGGTGCACGAAGGCGAGGATCACCGAGAAATCGGAGAACAGCAGGAAATCGAGCGGATGGTCGGTGAGCCCCATCCCCTGCAAAGCCTGGTTGAGCAGCCCGTTCCTGCCGAGGAAGGGGATCCAGGAGATCATGCGGATGATGTTCGAGGTGAGGAAGGGGATGGTGCAGAGCTGGAACAGCACCATCTGCCACAGCGCGCTGGTGACGTGGAACGCCAGATAATACGCCACCGTGAAGCCAAGCAGCAGGGTGATCGCCCAGGTGACCAGGGCGAAGCGCAGGGTGGAGAGGTAGGTCTTCCACGTCACCCCTTCGCCCAGCGCGTCCACGTAGTTGTCGAGCACGAAGCCGGGGATCAGGCGGGTCTGGTCGTAGTCCCAGAAGCTCACCACCACCACGGTGGCGATCGGCACCAGCAGGAACACCCCCAGCACGAGTGCCAGGGGTGCTGCCTGTAGCCAGGCGGGAATGGTGCGGATCATCAACCCGAACGGATCAGGCGGCGATGAACTCGTTCCATTTACGGACCATGTACTTGTCCTCGTCCATCACCGCGTTCCAGCAGGCCACGGCGCCCATGCGGGCGGCGAAGCTGCCGCCGTCACGCGTGGTGCCCTTCTTCTCCATCAGCTTGCCCTCGGGCGACATGATGTCGATCGCGGCCGGCTTGCCTTCCATCCAGAAGTCCCACTCCTCGGGCTTCATGTATTGTTTGGCGGTATCGAGCACGGCCGAGTAGTAGCCCTGGCGGTTGAGATAGGCGCCGACCCAGCCGGACATGTACCAGTTGATGTATTCATAGGCGGCATCGAGCTCGAGGCCCGAGAGATGCTTGGCCAGCCCAAGCCCGCCGCCCCAGGCGCGATAGCCTTCCTTCAACGGCTGATACACGCAGGGGATGCCCTTGGAGCGCACGGCGGCGATGGCGGGCGACCACATGGACTGGATCACCACCTCGCCCGAGGCCATCAGGTTGACGCTCTCGTCGAAGGTCTTCCAGAAGGCGCGGAACTGGCCGGCCTTCTTGGCTTCGGTGAAGATGGCGAGAGTCTTGTCGATCTCCGCCTTCGTCATGTTGCCCTTGTCCTTGTATTTCACCAGCCCGGCGCTCTCGCACACCATCGCCGCATCCATGATGCCGATCGAAGAGATGTTGAGGATCGAGGCCTTGCCCTTGAAGCGGGGGTCCAGCAGGTCCTTCCACTGGGTGACGGGCTTGCCAACGAGGTCGGGGCGGATGCCCAGCGTGTCGGCGTTGTAGATGGTGGGCACCATGGTGAACCACTCGGTCGGCTTGGCGGAGAACTTGGTTGAGTTCTTGCCTTCGACGAAGCCCACGCTGTGCGGCGCGGTGCCCTGGGCGATGGTGCTGCTGGGCGTCAGCTTGCCGGTGGTGAAGATCGGCACGATCTTGTCGAAATACTTGAGCTTCTTGGTGTCCATCGGCTGCAGCACGCCGGCGGGGAAGACCTTCTTGCAGATCCAGTATTCGATGTCCGCGATGTCATAGGACTTGGGCTGCGTCACCGCGCGCTGGGTGACGGCGTCCGAATCGAGTGCGGTCATTTGCAGGGTGAAGCCGAGGTCCTGCTTCACCTTCTCGCCGATGGCGTTCTGGTTCGACACGCCGGTGCCGAACTGCTTCAGCACGACGTTCTTGATGTTCTGCGCCCAGATCACCGGAAAGCCGGTGATGGCGCCGGAGCCGGCGGCAACGCCCGCTGTGGCGGCGGCGGTTTTGATCAGGCGGCGGCGGGAGACGCCGGTCGGCTTGGTCATGTCATGGTCCCCTTAGGTTGCGAGAAGATGCACGTCATCTGCGGAGAAGCCGGCCGCCACGGCATCGCCGAGCGCCAGCGGCCGGGCGAAGAACTCCGCCTCGGTCAGCAGCAGGCTATGGGCATTGCCATCCGCGTCCTCGAGCCCGAGGCGGACATGCAGCCCATGATATTCGACCGCGCTGATGCGGCCGGGCAGTTGGTAGGGCAGGGAGGGGTCGAGCCGCATGCGGTCGGTGCGGATCGCCACGCGCACCGGCCCGTCCGGCGCCGCCGGCAGCCGGATGGCGCCGCAGGCGAGGCGCACGGAGCCGGTTTGCGCAACACCGGCCAGGATGTTGTGGCCACCCATGAAGCGGGCGACGAACTCGGTGCGCGGCTGCTGGAACACCGCGCGCGGCGCATCGGCCTGCAAAATCCGCCCGCCCTCCATCACCACCACGAGATCGGCCAGCGCCAGCGCCTCGTCCTGGCTGTGGGTGACGTGGATGAAGGTGATGCCCAACTCGCGCTGCAACCGCTTCAGCTCCTCGCGCATCCGCCCGCGCAGGAAAGGGTCGAGCGCCGAGAGCGGCTCGTCGAGCAGCAAGGCGCGGGGGTTGGTGATGAGCGCGCGGGCCAAGGCCACACGCTGCTGTTGCCCGCCGGAGAGCTGCGCTGGACGCCGCTCGGCCAGCTCCTCCAGATGCACCCGCGCCAGCATCGCGCGCGCCTGTTCATGCCGCTCGGCGCGGCCGATGCCCCGCATTTTCAGGCTGAAGGCGACGTTGTCGAGGCAGGTGAGGTGGGGGAACAGGGCGTAGTTCTGGAACATCATCGCGGTGCCGCGCCCCGCCGGCGGGAGGGCGGTGATGTTGCGGCCATCCAGGAGGATATCGCCCGACGAGGCTTCCTCATGCCCGGCGATCATTCGCAGTGTCGAGGTCTTGCCGCAGCCGGAGGGGCCGATGAGGCAGCAATAGGCGCCGGCGGGAATGCGCAGATCGATCGCGTCCACGGCCGTCACCGCGCCGTAGCGCTTGCTCACCGCGATAAGTTCGACCCCGGCCTGCCCGGTCATCCCACGATCCGTTCCATTGCATCGCGGGCTTCGCAAAGCCCATGCCAGCGCGGTTCGTGGGCATTTCGCGGCGGGCGGGAACGATCTGCCTAAACCGGGGGCAGAAGCGGCAGCCCGCCGCGTGAATTTTGGGCGGCGTCAGGCGATCGCGCGCAGGCCCTGGCGTTCAAGCCCCGCGAGGACCACGACGATTGCGGCCTGGGCCACCACGAAGGCGGTACCGAGCAGGGTGGGGGCGACCCAGGGGGTGAACAGCAGCGCGAGGCTGTCGATTGCCCAGATCACGTTGCCGGCGATCACCAGCCAGACCAGCGCCACCGTCGGGCGGGCGCGGGTGGCGAGCCAGGCGATGAAGGCGGCGACCGGCAGCAGGCTGATGCCGGCCCAGCGCAGCAATGCGGGCGGCATGCCGAACAGGGCGCCGAGCGGCTCGGCCCCGAAATCCAGCAGCAGGCCGCAGGCGGCGGAAATCGCGGCGTCGGCGAAGAGGACGCGGCGGAGGAAACTGGGGTTGGTCATGGCTGAACTCCCTTGTTCACCCGGCCTGGAGCGGCTGGGGTGGCCCGACCATGCGCACCTCGCCGCCGCCGCGCGATTACCGCCGAGGTAATGGAACCGCGGGCGGCTGCCCCCTATTCTGCCGCAATGACCCAGACAATCACCTTCGGCGACCATCTGCGCACCTGGCGGCAACGGCGGCGGCTCAGCCAGATGGAGCTGGCGCTGGATGCGGATATCTCCACGCGACATCTGAGCTTCATCGAAACCGGCCGCTCGGTGCCGAGCCGCGAGATGGTGCTGCGGCTGGCCGAGCAGCTCGCAATGCCGCTGCGTGAGCGCAATGTGCTGCTGGTCGCCGCCGGCTACGCCCCGGTTTTTCAGGAGCGCGCGCTGGATGACCCCGCGCTGGCGGCGGCGCGGCAGGCGGTGGAGCAGGTGCTGGCGGGGCATGAGCCCTTCCCGGCGCTGGCGATCGACCGGCATTGGAACCTGATCTCGGCCAACCGGATCGCCATGCATCTGCTCGCCGGCGTCGATCCCGCGCTGCTGGAAGCGCCGATCAACGTGCTGCGCCTCAGCCTGCATCCCCTCGGCATCGCGCCCCGCATCGTCAACCTGCCGGAATGGCGCGACCATATCTTCGCCCGCCTGCGCCAGCAGATCGCCGCCACCGCCGATGCCGGGCTGGTGGCGCTGTTGGCCGAATTGCAGGCCTATCGCGCGCCGGACGGCATGGTGTTCCGCCCCGGCCACGCCGTGCCTGAGGTGGCCGCGGTGATCCCGCTGCAACTCGCCAGTGAGGCCGGCGTGCTGTCCTTCGTCGGCACCACCATGATGTTCGGGACGCCTGTGGACATCACCCTCTCCGAGCTTGCCATCGAGGCGTTCTTTCCGGCCGATGCGGTGACCGCCGAGGCATTACGGCAGTTGGCGGCGGGTTGAAGGAAGGGCTTCTTTTTGAAAAAAGAAGCAAAAACTT
>CAIYPH010000747.1 GCA_903928045.1 uncultured Rhodospirillales bacterium | reverse complement strand
GGCGTTGGCGCACTCCCGGCGCGGGGTGATGACGGCAAAAGCGACTGGATCGGCCTGGCCGGCGGCGGGGCCCTGCCGCGCTTCATCGCCCCCGCCTCGGGGCGGCTCGTCAACGGCAATGAGCGTATCGCCCCGGCGGATTTCCCGGTGTTCATGGGCCGCGACTGGAACGGCGACTGGCGCGCACAGCGCATCCGGACCTTGCTCGACGCCACGCCCCGGCACAGCCTCGAGAGTTTCGCGCGCATGCAGGTCGACCCCGTCTCGGTCTTCGCCCAGGCCCTGCTGCCGCGGCTGCGGCGCACCACGCCGCTCGACGAGCGCTCCCGCCTTGCGCTCGGACTGCTCAACGGCTGGGACGGCGCAATGGCGGCCGAATTGCCGCAGCCTTTGGTGTTCAACGCCTGGATGGCGCGTTTCCGTGCCGCCCTGCTCGAACGCATCGAGGTGAGCGACAGCGCCGCCGTGGCGGGGTGGGAGATGGTCGAGGCGGCGCTCGGCGGGCCGACCTCGCCGCTGTGCGGCGGGTCCTGCGATACCATCCTGGCGCGCGCTTTATCGGAAGCTATGGCCGGCGTCGCTTCTCGCCACGGCGAGCAGCCCGCCAATTGGCGTTGGGGGATGGCGCATCAGGCGGTGTTCGCGCATCCCTTGCTCAGTCAGATCCCGGTGCTGAGCAGCCTCGGCGAACGGCGCATCGCCAGCCCCGGCGACGACACCACCTTGTTCCGGGCAGCCATGCGCAACGGGTTCGACGCGGTGCATGGCGCCGGGCTGCGGGCGGTTTATGATCTGGCCGACCTTGAGCAAAGCCGGTTCATCATCACCCCCGGACAATCCGGCAATATCGCGAGCCCCCTGGCCTGGAACCTCGTGGCGCCATGGCGCGCCGGGGCCACGCTGACGCTTTCCGCCAATGCCGTTACCGCCACACGGCTGCGCCTGACCCCCTGAAGCCCTCAGCGAGAGTATTCCGCCATGATCACCGACCCCGCCGCCCTCGCCGAATTGCAAGCCGGCATGATGACCAGCGGCGTGATGTCGCGCCGCGTCATCGCCTGGCTGATCGACTGCGTGTTGATCGGCATGATCGGCACCGCGGTGCTGAGCTTCTGCGCCTTCATCGGTATCGTGACCTTCGGGCTCGGCGCCGGTGCGTTCGGCATCCTGCCGCTGGTCCCGCTGCTCTACCATTGGCTGACCATGGCGAGCCCGCTCTCCGCCTCGCCCGGCCAGGCCATGCTCGGGCTGACCGTGCGCAACGAGGAGGATCTCGCGCCGGTGACGCCGCTGCAAGCGCTGATTTTCACCGCGCTGCTCTACGTCACGCTCGCCCTCGGCGTGTGGCCGATGCTGATCGCGTTGTTCACCACGCGCCATCGCACCATCCATGACATGCTGTCCGGCTGCGTGGTGGTGCGCAAGGAGGCGTTGACCCGGGCCGCCGCCTTCTGGAACATGGGCGCCCCCGGCGGATTTCGCCGCTAGACATTGGGACGCCCCTCGCCCGCATGAGCTTCAAGCCCCCCCGCCGCCCGCAATTCTTCTACACCACGGCGCCCCTCCCCTGCCCTTACGTGCCGGGCCGGACGGAGCGCAAGGTGGTGACCGAGATCACCGGGCAGGACGCCGAGACGCTGCATGACCGGCTTTCCCGCGCGGGGTTCCGGCGCAGCCATAACATCGCCTATGCGCCGGTGTGCCCCGGCTGCAACTCCTGCATCCCGATCCGCATCCCCGTCGCCGAATTCCAGCCCGAGCGGACGCTGCGCCGGATCATGAAGGCCAATGAGGGGGTGCGCGGCTACGACACCTCGGCGCGCGCCACCGCCGAGCAGTATCAGCTGTTCCAGCGCTACCAGCAGGCCCGCCACGGCGACGGCGACATGGCGACGATGAGTTTCTACGACTATCGCGCCATGGTGGAGGACACGCCGATCGAGACCTTCGTGGTGGAATTCCGCGAGGACGACGAGCGGCTGATCGGCGCCTGCCTGACCGATCGGCTGGGCGACGGGCTCTCGGCCGTTTACTCGTATTTCGCGCCGGGGCTGGAGAAGCGCTCGCTCGGCACCTACACCATCATGTGGCTGGTCAACCGCGCCCGCGAGTTGGAGCTGCCCTACGTGTATCTCGGCTACTGGGTGCCGGAGAGCCGCAAAATGGCCTACAAGGCGCGGTTCCGGCCGAGCGAAATCCTCCAGGCCGGTCAGTGGCGCCGCCTCGGCGATGTGGCCACCGAGTTCAGCGCGACCGTCAGCGAACCCGCGGGTTAATCGAGCTCGGCGGCGGCGAGTTCGCCCACGGTGATCGGCTTCAGTGGCGGGCGGATGCGGTAATAGCCAGCCTCGGCCACGTCCATACCATGCGCGGCGGCCATGATTTCGCTCACCACCGGCCCGCACATGCGCCCCTGGCAGGCGCCCATGCCGGTGCGGAGGAAGGATTTCGCCTGGTTCGGCCCCTGTGCCCCTGCCCGCGCGGCGGCACGGATGGCGCCGGCGGTGACCTCCTCGCAGCGGCAGACGATCACCTCGTCGGCGGGGTCGCGCAGCCAGGCGGGCGGGGCGTAGAGCCGGTCGAGAAAGGGGCGGATGGCGCGATGCTCGGCCAGTCCGCGCCGCTCGGGCGCCGCCAGCCGGTCCCGCGCCGCCGCGTCGATCCGCCCGGCGCGGCACAGCATCTCCGCCGCGGCGATCCGCCCGGCATGCTCGGCCGCCCGCGCGCCGCCGATCCCCGCGCCATCGCCGGCCACCAGCACGCCATCGACGCTGGTATTGCCGAAACCGTCCGTGCGGGGACGGAAACACCGCTGCACCGGATCCCAGTCATGCGCGCAGCCGAGTGCGCGCGTCATCTGCTGGGCGGGGATCACGCCCTCATGCAGCGCCACCACCGCGGCGGACAGCCACAACGGCCGGCCCCGGCTCTTGAAGGCGATGTCGGTGACCTCGCTGGTGCCCTTGAGTTCGATATCGGTGACACCGCCGAACACCGGCACCCCCTCGCGGCGCAGCGCGAGTTTCAGCGACACGCCCTTGGCGAGGTAGGACGGCCCCTTCCCCCGCAGCGCGCCCGGCAAGAGAGGCAGCGCGGCGGCGAGATTGCCGCGCGGCGTGGTGTCCAGCACCGCCATCGGCCGCGCCCCGGCGGCGAGGCATTGGGCGGCGAGCAGATAGACCAGCGGCCCGGCGCCGGCGATCACCAGATCCTCCGCCACCACCCCCGCCGATTTCAGCAGCACCTGGATGGCCCCCGCCGTCATCGCGCCCGGCAAGGTCCAGCCCGGCACCGGCACCGGGCGCTCCATCGCCCCGGTCGCCACCAGCACCGAACGCGCCAGCACGCGGGACGAGCGGCCGGACTGGCTCAGCCAGACCTCGTGCGCTTCCTCGCCCGGTACGACCTGCCACACCATCGCGCGCGCCCGGTATTCGGCGCCGCAATTGCGGAAACGCGCGGCCAGTTCGTCGCCATGGGCGTAGTCGGCCCCGAGCGCCGCGAACAGGTCCGGCATCATCAGCGACATCTCCTCGACGCCGCGATAGATCTGTCCGCCCGGGCCGCCTTGTTCGTCGAGCACCAGCACGCGCGCCTGGTGGTCCGCCAGGGTAATCGCCGCCGCCATCCCCGCCGGTCCGGCGCCGATGATCACCGCGTCATAGACGGCGCTCACGCGAACTCCCCCTCGTCATCGTCGAACGGCGCGGCGGCGCCATCGAGCGCCTTGGCGCCGCGCTGGCGCCGCACCCGCATGCCCCGCGTCACCGTCACCATGCAGGCCTGGCGGCTGGCCAGGCCGTCGATCTCCATCAGGCAGTCGAAACACACGCCCATCATGCACCATGGCGCCCGCGAGGCGCCCGATACGGCGGTGGCGCGAAAGCCGCGCAGCCCGGCGGCGAGCAGGGCGGCG
>CAIYPH010000746.1 GCA_903928045.1 uncultured Rhodospirillales bacterium | reverse complement strand
CTGGACAGCATGGAAGCCATCGCCGACGCGGAGGATTTCCACGCCGGCTTCCGCGCCGCCTGCGACAGGCATGACCCGGCCTACTATCCAAAGTTCAAGGAATGGTGCGACCGCTACTTCTTCCTGCCCCACCGCAATGAGCCGCGCGGCGCCGGCGGGATTTTCTATGATCACCACTTCACCGGTGACGCGATCGCCGACTTCGCCTTTACCCGCGACGTCGGCACCGCCTTCCTCGAGACCTACCCCGCCATCGTACGCCGCCGCATGGCCGAGCCCTGGACGGCGGAGGAGCGCGAGCACCAGTTGGTCCGCCGTGGCCGCTATGTCGAGTTCAACCTCATCCATGACCGCGGCACGCTGTTCGGCCTGAAAACTGGCGGCAATGTCGAGGCGATCCTCATGAGTCTGCCGCCCGAGGTGCGCTGGCCCTAACCGGCGGGCTTGGCCTCCGCTGCCCGCCCGATGGCGCGCAGCAGGTCGCCGAGCCGGTCGAACTCGCCGGGCGCCACGCCAGCCATCGCGGCGGCGATATCGGCGGCGTGGCGGGGGAAGACGCCTTCGATCAGGGCGCGACCCTCCGCCGTCAAGGCGACATGCAGGCTACGGCGGTCCCCCGGCACCGCGACGCGCACCACCAGCCCGCGCGATTCGAGCTTGTCGATCACGTCCGTCATATTGCCGGCACTCGTCAGCACCAGCCGGCCCAGCGCGCGCTGGGTTTGCGGCCCCTTGTGCAGTACCGCTTCCAGCACTCCCAACTGGGTGACGGTGAGACCGGCGCCGGCCAGCAGCGGCTCGATGCGGGCCTGCACGGCCCGGCTCGCCCGCATCAGCTTCACATATGCGCGCACGGCGGCTTCCACCGCCGGGTCGCTCACGCCGAACACGCGGCTGGACTGCTCAGCGGTTCATGATCACCGGAATTCCCGCCTTCTCCAGCACCACTCGGGTGACGCCACCGAGGATCAGCTGGCGCAGGCGGGAATGCGAATAGGCGCCCATCACCAGCAGATCCGAGCCGAAATCCCGCGCCGCCTTCAGGAGCCCGAGCCCCACCGTCTTCTCCACCGGCAGGAAGGTCGCCACCTCCGCCTTGATGCCATGCAGTGCGAGATATTCCGCCAGATCCTGCGCCTCGGGGCCGCGGCGCTGGTAGCCCTCGGCGGTCAGCACCCGGATCGCCTCGGCGCGCTGCATCCAGGGCATCGCGGCCTGGACACCGGAGGCCGACTCGGCGGTGCCGTTCCAGGCGATGCAGATGCGGGTGCCGATGCTCGACGTCGGCACGTGCGGGGCGATCATCACCGGACGGCCGCTGTCGAACAGCACGGCGTGCAGCGCGTCCGACGAGGAAACGTCATCCTCGGATTGCGGGTGGGGCACGATGGTGAGGTCGGCGAGGCGGGCCTGCTGGGCGACGATATCCTCCTCGCGCCCGGTCACCGCGGCGAAGCTGGCGCTTGCCTGGGTGCTGCCGGCGCGCGGCTCGGCGGGGGAGACCTGGTGGCGGGCGACGAAGCGGTCAAACATCGCATGCACGGCCTGGGCGCGATCGGCGCTTTCCTTCTCGGTGGCCGACATCATCTCCTCGATCATCGCGCCCGACAGCCCCTCGCCGGCCAGCGGCGCGACGTCCCGGCTATCGACGCGCACATGCAGCGCGAGCACATGGGCATTCCAGATCTGGGCGACCTTGAGCGCGGTCGAGAGCGCGGCCTCGCCGGCGGAGGTTCCAGCCAGAGGCAGCAGCAGCTTGCGGATGGCCATGGAATGTCTCCCTTTGCTTGGTTAAGGCGTCTTTAGCATGGCAGCCATGCAATATCCAATGCCGTTCATATTGGCGTGTTTTCACCCATAATCAAGCGGATGGCGCCCGCGGGGTCCTCCGCCGCGCCGGCCTTCACGCCGTGCCAATCGCCGGGGCCGGGATCATGGCGCGCGGCGTCGCGTAGCACGTCCACTCCGGCATCGGAGGCATCGCCGGTACGGGCGGCGATGCGGGATTCGAGCTCGGCGAGATCGGCCATCAGCCAGATGCCGTGGAATGGTGCGCCGATCGCGGCGGCCTGTATTTGCGCGCGATGGGCGGGGTTCATGAAGGTGGCGTCGGCAATCGCGGCGTGGCCGGCCGCGACGGCTTCGCGCATTTGCGTTGCCAGCAGGTCGAACACGGCGCGGCTGGCCTCCGGCGTATAGGCTTCGAGCGGTAACTTGGCTTCGGGCGCCACGCCAGCAAGGAATTTGCGGATTTCGTCGCTGCGCAGGATCGCCGCGCCGGGGGCCGGGCCGAGACCGGGTGCGAGGGCACGCGCGACGGTGGATTTGCCGCTGCCTTGCAGCCCACCGATGGCGAGCGCCGCCGGGGCGGTGGGGCGCAGGTAATCGAGTGCGCGGGCGAGATAGGCTTGCCCCGCAGCATCATGTCCGGCCCGGGTCTCGACGTGGGCGCGCACCATGGCGCGCATGGAGAGGAAGGGCTTCATGCCCCGGCGCATGGCGATATCGCCGGTGCGGGCGAAATAGCGGTTCATCACCCGGTTGGCCGCGGCGCGGCTGGCCCGGACGTCGAGATCCATCAGGAGGAAGGCAAGGTCGTAGCCGAGGTCGAAAATCGCCATGCCCTCGTCGAATTCCAGCGCGTCGAACGGCACCGGGCGGCCTTGCCACAGGCAGAGATTGCCGAGATGCAGGTCGCCATGGATGCGCCGCACGAAGCCGGCGGCGGCGCGTTGGGCGAGCCAGGGGGCGGCGGCGTTGAGCGCCAGCGTCATCGCGGCCGCCCATTGGGTGACGGCGGGTTCGGGCAGGCCGGCGGAGAGGGCGGAGGCGCGGTTGCCGGCGGCGATGGCGTGCAAGCCGGCGACCTGGTCACGGTCGACCGGGGCGAAGCGGGCGTGCATGGCGGCCACGGCGTCGGCGATCGCGTCGAGCAGCGCCGGCGTCAGCCCGCCGGCGGCGGCCACCGCGTCGAGGAAATCCTCGGCAGGCACGTGGGCCATGCGCAGCACCCAGTCGACCACTGTGCCATCGCCGCCGAGGGCGAGCCGCCCATCGGCACCGCGCACCACTGGCACCGCGTCGCGATACATGCCGGGCGCATCGGCGGCGTTCAGTTCCAGTTCGCGCTGCGTGGTCCGCGCTCGCTCGGCGAGCGTGGTGAAGTCATGGAACGGCAGGCGGACGGCCTTCTTGAGCTTCCACACCGTGTCCGCGCCCACGAACACGGCGGAGATATGCGTCTCGATCGGCGTCCGCCCGGCGAGGCCCACCAGGAGGGCGGCGGTCTCGCGTTGACCGTCCGGGATCAGGGGAACAGCTTGCCGGGCAGCCAGGCGTCGCCCTGGCGGGTGAAGACGTTGCGGTCATGCAGGCGGAACGGCATGTCCTGCCAGAATTCGAAATACTGCGGCACCACCCGATAGCCGGACCAATGGGCCGGGCGCGGCACGTCTTCGCCCGGGTATTTCGCCTCGAATTCGGCGATACGGCCCAGCAGTTCGTCGCGATTGGCGAGCGGGCGGGACTGGATGGAAGCCCATGCGCCGACCCGCGAGCCGCGCGGGCGGGAGTTGTAGTAAGTGTCGGCCTCGGCGTCCGTCACATCCACCACCGGGCCCTCGATACGGACCTGGCGGCGCAGGCCCTTCCAGTGGAACAGCAGGGCGGCGCGGGGATTGGCACCGATCTGGTCACCCTTGCGGCTTTCCTTGTTGGTGTAGAACACGAAGCCATCGCGATCCCACTCCTTGAGCAGCACGATGCGGGCGGAGGGATAGCCCTCTTGCGTGGTGGTCGCCACCGTCATCGCGTTGGCGTCATTGACCTCCGTCGATTCGGCCTCGGCGAACCAGGCGCGGAAGAAGTCGAAGGGATCGGTCGGCACGGTCTCGGGCATCTTGGGCTCCAGGGGTTTCGCGCGATGTATATAGGCCGCGTGCAGCATGTCCGCATCGGCGGCCCCGCACCTTGCGCTGGATCAATCTGCGCCGGAGCGCGGACTACGCCAAGCCGGTCACTTCATCCCCGACGACGCGATCCCCGTGGTGATGTATTTTTGCAGAAAGGCGAACACCAGCGTCACCGGCAGCAGGGTCACCACCGTCATCGCCAGCAGATAGTGCCACTGGGTCTGCAATTCGCCCTGGAAGGCGGCGAGGCCGAGTTGGAGGGTGAAGTTCTCCTGGCGGTTCAGCACGATGAGCGGCCACAGGAAGTCGTTCCAGCGCCACACCACCGAGAAGATTGCCAGCACGGCCAGCGCCGGGGCGGCAAGCGGCAGGATGATGCGCCAGAACAGGCGCCACTCGCTGGCATGATCCATCCGCGCGGCGTCCATCACCTCGTCGGGGATGGTGAGCATGTATTGGCGGAGCAGGAACACCCCGGTCGGCGTGGCCGCCGGCGGCAGGATCACGCCCCAGAGCGAGTTGCCGAGACCGAGCCCGGTGACGATGAGGAAGGCCGGCACCAGCACCACCGTGATTGGGATCATCAGGGTGGAGAGGATGAAGATGAATATGCCGTCCCGCCCGCGGAATTCGTATTTGCTGAGGGCGAAGGCGCACATCGCGTTGATCAGCAGGGTGATCGCGGTCGAGACGATGGTGACGAAGAGGGAATTGCCGAGGAAGCGGGTGAAATTGAACTGCTTCAGCGGCTCGATGTAGTTCTCGATGGCGAAATGCAGCTCGCGCACCGGCGTGACCGCGGTGAGCCGCGCCCGCTCGATACGCCGCGCGGGGTCGGCGGGGTCGACGAACTGGCCTTCGAGGCCGACGCGGCGGACCATCACCCGCTCCTGTGCAACCCCGTCGGGCTGCGGCACCAGGAACACCGGCAGCGGCCGCTCGCTGCCCGGCAGCGCGACCTGCTTCTGCCCCATCGGCAGCAGGGAGGGCGGGAATTCCTGCAATGCCGTCTGGGTTTTGAAGGAGGATAGGGCGAGCCAGGCCACCGGGCCGAACATCACGAGGAGGCCGATCAGCAAATAGATGCGGGCGAACCAGTCGGTCCAATCCGCGCGGGCGCCGCCGCGCCGCCGTGTGAGAAAGCGGATCATCGTTTGGCCCCCTCACCACGTGACCACGCCGTGGCGGCGAGTTGCAGCATGGTCAGCACCATCAGCACGCCGCCGACGAGGATGGAGGCGGCGGCGGCGAGGCCAAGGATATGGGTCTGGTTGGCGAAAGCTGTTTCGTAGATGTACTGCACGATATACTGCGTCGCCGTGCCCGGCCCGCCGCCGGTCAGCACGAAGATCTCATCGAAGGACTGGACGGCGCGGATCAGCCCGAGCACCAGCACCACCACCATGTTGGGCATCAGCAGCGGCAGCGTGATGCGCCAGAACACCCGGCCATGCGGCGTGCTGTCCATCTCCGCAGCCTCGTAGAGATCGGCCGGGATCGCCTGCAAGCCGGCCAGCAGGATCAGGGTGTAGAACCCCATATGGGCCCAGATGCTGATCACCACCGTCCAGGTGAAGGCCCAGGAGGGATCGAGCAGGAAAGGCACGCGTGCGCCGCCGCCCGCGACGATCAGCGCGTTCAGCACGCCGTCCGGCTGGAGCACCCATTTCCAGATCAGCGCCACCACGACGGGCGAGAGCAGCACCGGGTAGAAGAACACGGCGCGGAAGAATCCGCGCCACGCCATGCGCCGGTTCAGGATCAGCGCGGTGACCAGCGAGACCGCGACCAGCCCGATCACCTGGAAGGCGACGAACCAGGCGGTGTTGGCCACCGCGCGCCAGAACCGGTCCTGCCGGCAACTGGCAATGACGCCGAACTGGTCGCAGTCCAGCAATTCCGCGAAGTTCGAGGCGCCCACATATGGCCGCTCGCCCGGCATCAGTTGGATGCCACCGGTGACCGCGTACCACACGTTGAGGATCATCGGCGCGGCGACGAAAATGCCGAACACCAGCAGATTGGGCGCGACGAACACGTAGGGCATCCGTGCGGCGCCGATTGCGCGCTGCAAGGCTTCGAAGGGGGCGTCGATCAGGCGACCGAGGGCGCTCATGAGGAAGGAAGGGCTTCTTTTTGAAAAAAGAAGCAAAAACTT
>CAIYPH010000745.1 GCA_903928045.1 uncultured Rhodospirillales bacterium | reverse complement strand
GGGGTGGCGCTGACCATGTTGCCCCAGCGGTCGAT
This sequence comes from uncultured Rhodospirillales bacterium, assembly GCA_903928045.1. The sequence continues at coordinate 5,392 of CAIYPH010000745.1, read as the reverse complement.
CACGTCGACATGGCAGGTATCGCCGCCCATGGCGCCGAGGCGGGCCACGGTCGGCTCGCCGATGCCCGGTGCGCGGCTCAGCAGGGCGATGCGGTCGCTGGCGTGGTGATCAACGTCGGCCGCGAAGCCGGGGATGTGGCCGGGGCGGAGATCGAAATTGGCTTCCGCGCCGATCAGCTTGCGCCGCTCGTCGTTATAGGCGGCCGAAAGAAGAGTATCGAGCGGCACCTGCACGTGCTCGGGGTCGCCGTAGTACGCCTCGCGATCGGCGAAGGCGAGCTTCATGCTTTCGATCAGCGTGTGGGCGTAGTCCGGGCCCAGCGGGTCCATCGCCGCGAGGTCGAAGCCCTTGAGCAGAGCGAGTTGCTGCAGCAGGGCCGGGCCCTGGCTCCAGGCGCCGACCTTCAGCACGCGGGTGTCGTGGTAGTCGAGCCCGATCGGGTCCTCCACCGAGGCGGCCCAGCGGGCCATGTCGTCGGCGGTCAGCAGGCCGCGATGGCGGCGGCCGGAGGAGTCTAGGATCTCGTTGTTTTGGTAGAAGTTGCCGATCGCCTCGGCCACGAAGCCGCGATAGAAGGCGTTGCGGGCGCTGTCGATGCGGGCCTCGCGGGTGCTGCCGGTGGCCTCGCCGCACAGGCGCTGCCAGGTGTCGGCCAGCGCCGGGCGGGCGAACAGGCTGCCGGCCTCGGGCACCCGCCCGTTGCGCAGGAACACCGCGGCCGAGGTCGTCCATTCCTGCTCGAACAGCGGGCGCACGCTCTCGATGGCGGCGGGGATGCGGGGCACCAAGTGGATGCCCTTGCGGGCGTAGCCGATCGCGTAGGACAGCACGTCCGCCAATTCCCAGGTGCCGAAATCGCGCAGCATTAGTGCCCAGGCGTCAAACGCGCCAGGGACGACGGCGGGCAGCAGGCCGGTGCCGGGGACGAGATCGAGGCCGAGTTCGGCGAATTTCGCGGGGGTCGCGGCGTCGGGTGCCACGCCCTGGCCGCAGATGACGTGCTGGGTGTTGGCCATCGCGTCATGCACGATGATCGGCGCATCGCCGCCCGGGCCGTTCAGATGGGGTTCGGCCACTTGCAGGGTGAAGCCGGCCGCGCAGGCGGCGTCGAAGGCGTTGCCGCCGCGCTCCAGCACCGCCATGCCGACCTGCGAGGCGATCCAATGGGTGGTGGCGACGACGCCGAAAGTGCCGGCGATTTCGGGGCGGGTGGTGAACATGGCGGCTTCCTGGATATTTGCGGGAAGTCTAGCTTGCAGCGGCCAAGCCGGCAAAGGGGCCGGGGCGGGGGGGCGGGAATGCTGGTGTTGGTGGTCGGGCCCTCGGGGGCGGGAAAGGACACGCTGATGGCGGCCGCGCGGGCGCGGCTGGAGGGGGACGCGCGGTTCCGCTTCGTGCAGCGCGATATCACCCGCCCTGCCGATGCCGGGGGCGAGGACCATCGGGCGGTGATCCCGGCCGAATTCGCTGGCATTCGCGCCGCCGGGGGCTACGCGCTGGCCTGGGAGGCGCATGGGTTGAGCTACGGGATTCCAGCCGATGTCGCGGCGCATCTTGCTTCTGGCGGGGTGGCGATCGCCAATGTCTCGCGCGGCGTGCTGCGTGAGGCGGCTTCGCGCTTTCCCACCGTGGTGCTGGAGATCACCGCGCCCATCGCGGTGCTGGCAAGCCGCCTCGCCGCGCGCGGCCGGGAGAGCGAAGCGGATATCGCCGCGCGCCTGGCCCGGGCGGTGCCGCTGCCCGAGGGGCTGGACGTGGTGACGGTGATGAATGACGGGCCGGTCGAGGCGGGGGTGGCTGATGTGCTGGCGGTGCTGACGGCAGCGCTGGGCGGCGAGGCGGCGTGGAAGAAACAATAGCTCTTTTCCACTTTTGTTCTTGACTTATAATCCTGAATGGGCGATAAGCCGGGCGTCTTTCACCCGTCACCAGGAGAACCCACGTGAATCCGCCCCTTTCCGTCCTTCTGCACAGCATGCTGCGCTGGCCCGTCATGGGCGCGCTGGTGCTGCGCGTGGCGGCGATGCTGGGCTTGGTGCTGGCGGCGCGCGAGGCGTGGCTGCGCGTGCGGCTGGCGGCAACGCCGGCAGGGCACCGCCATCACGCGGTACGGCTGCGCCGGCTGGCGCGGCTGGTGCAAGTGCGCGCGGCCCTGGCCGATGCGGCCTTCTGGGAGGACCCGCGCACGCTCGGCAAGGCGGCGGAGGTGGCGCGCTGCGCGCGCGATGCCGGAAGGCGCGCGATCGCGCGCGTACTGGGGCTGTTGTTCGCGTGCGGCCATGGCATGCGGCCTGCCGCCATGCTGGTAGCGGCGGCGCCTTCGCTGGAGGGCCGATGTAGCCTCTGCCTGTCTGTCGCGTGACAACCGCCCGGGCGCTTGGCGCGCGGGCGGAGCTTTGGCGTGTCTGCGACCTAACCGGTGAGGGGGATGCGCTCGGCGAGTTGGAAATCGGCCCCTTCGGCCTGGGTGAACAGGCAGAGATCCACCACCCGGCGCGGCTGGGCGAGCGCCGGGGCGAAATGCGCGGAGGCGGCGGGGTAATAGACCGCGCGTTCCTCGGCGTTCAGCCGGCGCGTCAGCGTCATGTGGAAGAACCAGGTGGCGAACACATAGGGGTAGCCCCAGCGCACCAGATTGGCGTCCTGCGCCGGGGGCAGCCCGTTGCGGCGGCGCTTGGCGAGTTCGGCATCGCTGGGCGGCGCGCGCAGATGGTCGGCGCCGGCGACGCAGGCATCGGCGAGCGCCTGGAGTTCGGGGCTTGGGGTGGTTTCGCGCAAAGCGAGGAAGCCGTGCAGGTCGGCCACCGCAAGGCGGGGCAGGTCGAATGCGGGAATGCCGGCGGCGATGGCGGCGGCGGTGTCCAGCACCGCATCCCAGGTCACGCCCGGCTTCAGCCGCATCGGCGGTTTCAGCGTGGCGTGAAAGGCGTAGTGGCGGGCATCGGCGGTGATGGCGGCGATGTCCGGCACCTCAGGCTGCGGGCGCGGGGCACCGCTGGCGGGGTCGCGCCCCAGCCACCCGGCGGCGGTGTCCCACAGCGGGTCCGTCTCGGCGGGCGCGTAGTAGAAGGCGACCCGCGCCGTCATGCCACGCGCTCACCGGCGCGGAACACCTGGCGGATCACCGGCAGGCCCTCATGCGGGTGAACGCGCACCAGATCGGCCCGCAGCCCGGCCGCGAGGCGCCCGCGATCGTGCAGCCCCGCCATATCCGCGGGGTTGGCAGTGATGAGGGCAACGGCCTGCGACAGGCTGAGCCCGATGGCATCCGCACAGATGAACGCCGCCTCCACCAGGGCAGCGGGCACGTAGTCGGACGCGAAGGCATCCACATGCCCGGCGCGCACCAAATCGGCCGCGCTCACATTGCCGGAATGGCTGCCGCCGCGGACGATATTGGGCGCCCCGGCGATCACCGTCATGTCGTGCTTGTGGGCGTGTGCTGCGGCGCGCAGGGTGACCGGGAATTCGCTGATGCGAATGCCATCGGCGTGGTTCTCGGCGATCTCCGCCTCGGTCTCGTCGTCATGGCTCGCCAGCGTAATCTCCCCGCGCGCCACGCGTTCGGCCACCGCCGCCAGAATCGCCTTGCGGTTGGGCGTGCGCAGCCGGGAGCGTTGCTCCAGCAATTCGGCGATGCGCGCCTCCACGCGGTCCGGCGCGATGCCGCTTTTGATGCGCATGGCGCGGTAGCGCTCGATATCGCTGTACTGGCCGACGCCAGGGCTATGGTCCATCAGGCTGACCATGCGCACGCGGGGGTGGTCCGCCATCGGCAGCACCATCGCGAGTACGTCGGCGGCCGGCATTTCGCAGCGCAGGTGCAGGAAGTGCTCGCCCTTCAGCATGGTGGTATCGGCCAGGGCGTCGAGATCGGTCACCCCGTCCCGGAAGGTGCGCATGCGGCTTTCATCGAAGCCGAGGTCGCCGAGGCAGAGCGAGTCGAAAATTGTCGTTACCCCCGCGCAGACGCATTGCGCGTCATGGGCGAGGAAGGCGGAGCGCGAGGGCCAGCGGGCGAGCAGGCGGGGTTGCACCTGGCGCTCGAGGTTGTCGGTGTGGAGGTCGATCACGCCGGGAATGATGGTGTCGCCATCGCAATCGGTGGCGGCGGATACGTGGGAGTTTCCGGGCTGGATATCGGCGATGGTCTCGCCGCGGATCACGATGGTGCCGTGGATCACGCTGTCCGGCAGGACGAGGCGGGCGTTGGTCAGGATCGTCTCGGTCATGCTTGGCTCACGCGGCTTGCTGGTAAGGGGCGACCTGATAAAGCCGATCGGCAACGGCGTCACGCACCGCGGCATCATGGAAGATGCCGACGATGGCGGTGCCGCGCGATTTGGCTTCGTGGATCATGGCGATCACCACGTCCCGATTGGCGGCGTCGAGCGAGGCGGTCGGCTCGTCGAGCAGCAGGATGGGGTGGCCGTGGATGAAGCCGCGGGCCAGGTTGATGCGCTGCTGCTCGCCGCCGGAGAAGGTGGCGGGCGGCAGGCCGTGCAGGCTCGCGGGGATGTTGAGGCGGTGCAGCAGCGCGGCCGCTTCCGAATGTGCTTCCGCACGCCCACCGGTGGCATCGGCGACGATGTCGAGGGCGGAGACGCGGGGGACGACGCGGAGGAACTGGCTGACATAGCCGAGCGTGGTGCGCCGCACGGCGACGATCTGGCGCGGCGTGGCGGCGACGAGATCGACCATTCCGCCCTCATGCCGCACCAGGATGCGCCCGGCATCGGCGCGGTAATTGCCATAGAGCGCGCGCAGCAGCGTCGATTTGCCGGCACCGGAGGGGCCGGAGAGGGCGATGCACTCGCCGGCTTGCACCTCGAAGCCGGCCCCGTTCAGCACGTCGAGCTGCACGCCGCCTTGCAGATGGAGCGTGAAGCGCTTGGCGAGGTCTTCCACCCGCAGCATCACCGTATTCATGCCTGGAGCACCGAGCTGACGAGGAGTTGGGTGTAGGGATGGCGCGGATCGTCCAGCACCTGGTCGGTGAGCCCGGCCTCCACCACCTCGCCGCGCTGCATCACCATGATGCGGTCGGCGAGCAGGCGGGCGACGGCGAGATCGTGCGTCACCAGCACGACCGCGATGCCGAGGCGCCGGACGAGGGAGCGGATGAGGTCGAGCAGGCGGGCCTGCACCGAGACGTCAAGCCCGCCGGTTGGTTCGTCCATGAATACGAGGCGGGGGTGGGTGACCAAGGTGCGGGCGATTTGCAGGCGTTGCAGCATGCCGCCCGAGAAGGTGCGCGGCAGGTCGTCTACCCGGTCGGCGTCGATCTCCACCTGTTCCAGCCAGTCGATCGCGGCGGCGCGGATGTGGCCGTAATGGCGGCTGCCCTGGGCCATCAGCCGCTCGCCGACAGAGCCGCCGGCCGAGACCGCC
>CAIYPH010000744.1 GCA_903928045.1 uncultured Rhodospirillales bacterium | reverse complement strand
TTTTTTCCAAAAAAGGAGCGCTTCCTTCCCCTTCCCTTTCCTTCAACATAAGAACCCAAAGTCACTTGATGAGCGTCGCGGCGCGGGTGCGTTCGCGGTTCATCACCGCGTTGACCTCCTCGTTCATCACCGGCAGCACCGCGTCGATTTTCTCGCCTTGCACCAGCTTGTCGCGGCCGCGCAGGATGGCGTCGAGCACCTGGGCGTAGCCGACCACGCGGGGGGAGAACTTCGCCTTTTTCAGCTCGGCGACGAAGAAGGGGGCGGCGGTGTTGGCCTTGTAGGCGGGGCTTTCCATCACGTCGGCGCGCGGCACGAACAGGCCGGCGCCGGCGAAGAGGTCGGCGCCGTGATCGGTGTAGAAGCGGGCGAGTTTCCAGGCGGCTTTCTGCACCGCGGGGGCCGAGCGGGCGTTGACCATCATGTAGAAGGCGTAGGCATCGAGCCCGTTATCGGAGGGCGCGCCCTCGAAGCGGGGGGCGGGCAGCACGGTCCAGTCGATCTTGGCGTTGACCATCTGGGGGATGCCCCAGATGCCGAAGCTGCATTCGGCGGCGAGCTTGCCGGCCAGGAACTCCGTGCGGCTGTCGGTGTATTGCGGGCCGCCGAGGCGCAGCTTGACCACCCAATCCTGGATGAACTGGAAGCTGCGCTTGGCGGCCGGGGTATCGAGCGCGGCCTTGTAGGCTTCCTCGTCCACCATGTTGGTGCCGAGCTGATGGATCATGGTGTTGGGGGTGAACCAGAAGGTGCCGGGGATCGCCCAGTTGAAATCGAAGCCGCGGCGGACCGGGACGCCGTTCTGGTCGCGTTTGGTGAGCTTCTCCGCCACCGCCGGCAGGGCTTCCCAGGTCTTCGGCCAGTCCTTCGCGGGGTCGAGCCCGGCTTCTTTCCAGATCGCGTTATTGGCGAAGCAGGCCCAGTTGGAGACCTCGGTCGGCACGCCGTAGAGCTTGCCCTGGAAGCGGATGCCGTCAAACCCGCCCTGGTATTTCGCCATCAGCGCCGCCTCATCGGCATAGCCCATCGCCGCGTAGTCGATGGGCGCGAGGATGCGGGCGGCGAAATACTGGCTGACCAAGGTGGAGGAGTTGTTGAACAGGTCCGGCCCGGAGCCGGCGGCGAAGGCGGTGATCAGCTTGGTGGTGTATTCGGCCACCGAGATCACGTCGTACTGCACCTTGATATCCGGGTTCGCCTTTTCGAACTCGGCGATCAACGCCTTGTCGATGGCGATGCGGGGGGGATGCTCGTGCATCCACATGCGAATGGTGACGGGCTGGGCCATCGCCGCGGCCGCCCAAAATACCAGGCCAAGAATGGCCGCGAAGCCGTTTGCCACGCGCATGATTCGGTCCCTCCCCGCAAGTGTCTCGTTGCCGGCAGTGTGCACGTTCAACACCCGTCTTGCATAGCACCGGGCGCGTGATGGGCGGCCCGGACCGTCGGGCTCCGGGCCACTGCCTTAACATACCCTGAACGTGGAATCGGCGAGACCTCGTGCCATGCCACATCCAGCAACCCCCCATGCGCGGCAATGACCAGGACCTGCCTCCCACCGCTCCGCCATAGGCCTGTCCGCCGGCGCGCGAGCCTGTTGCGCGATTGCCGCGGCATCAACGCGCTCGAATTCGCGATGGTCGGGCCGATTTTCATGCTGTTCATCGGCGTCATCTTCGATATCGGCATCCTGCTGTTCCAGCAGGCGATGATCGACAACGCCAATATCCGCGCCTCCCGCCTGATCCGCACCGGCTCGATCCAGTTGGCCGGCGGGTCGACCACGACGTTCACCACGCAGCTCTGCACCGATCTCACCAACGTCGTCGATGCCTGCACCAACATTCAATACAAGGTGGTCTCGGCCGCGGCCTTTTCCTCGCTTTCGGTGAGCGTCGCCTCGGATGGCCATGGCAATCTCACCGGCAAGGGCACCTTCACGCCGGGCACCTCCGGGCAGGATGTGATCTCGCAGGTCGCGTGGAACCGGCCCTACATCATCCCGTGGGTTGGCACCTGGGTGAACCCCGGCGGATCGCAGCTGCTGGTGTCGACCATCGCGTTCCGCAACGAGCTCTACAACTGATGTCACGCGCCCGCCGCTCATTGCTGCGCGATCGCTCGGCCGCCGCCATGGTCGAGCTGTGTCTGATGTTCCCGTTCTTGATGGTGACGTTCTTCGGCTGCGTCGAGGTCACCCAGATGGTGCGCGTCTACATGGAACTCGGTGTGACCACCGAGGCGATGGCGGATCTGCTGTCCCATGGTGACCCCGATACCGCCGCCCAGGTGCTGGACGCCTGCAACGGCGCCAAGCTGGTGATGGCCCCGTTCAGCGGCTCGACGCTGAAGGCCGCCGTCGCCGACGTGAAGAATACCAGCGGCACCCTGTCGGTCGCCTGGTCCGATACCTCATGCGGCTCGGCAACCGCGATCGCCAATGCAACCGCGCTGGGGACCGCCCTGGTGCCCAACAGCGGCGACGAGGTCATCCTTGTGCAGACCACCTACACCTACACCGCCAGCACCTCCTACGTGATGCCGGCGACGCAAACCTACGTCTATCTCGCCTATGCACGCCCGAGGGTACCGCCGTCATGATACGTGACCTCTTCCGCCGCCTGGTCAACGCCGCCCGCGGCACCATGGCGATCACGTTCTCCCTGATGATCATGCCGATCGTGCTGACCGTCGGCGGCGCGATCGATATTTCGCGCTCGGTGCATTTCCGCGCCGAGTTGCAGTCGGTCGCCGATAGTGCCGCCCTCGCCGCGGCGGCCTTGTATCAGGGCGCGTCCACGACGAACGCCTCGACGGCGGCGACCAACTACATCACCGCCGGGGCCAGCCATTTGCCGCCGAACAACGGGGTGACCAACACGGTGGCGTTTTCCACCCCCTCGACCGGCCAGCAGGTCGACGTGACGCTGACCGCGACCCTCACCACCACCTTCCTCACCTTCATCATGCCGGCGATTTCGGTGACGGTGTATTCCACCGCCCTCAACCCGAACCCCTACGGGCATTTCTGCCAAGGCGCGGCGCCCTCCACCTCCGGTGTTTGCGGTTCAACCTCGGCGTTCAGCGCCTCGGCGGCGGATACCAACTCGGTCTACTGGTATTATGTGCCCTCCGACGGCAGTGCGCCGGCTGATAGCGCGCTGACGCTGCTGTGGAGCAACGCCTCGGGCTCCAACGTCAATCCCGCGCCGATTCCGCTGACCAATTCGCAGCAGGTCGGGTTTGCCATGCGCAACGTCACCGGCAATTACGGCACCCATCAAAGCTGCACCGGCTCCGGCCGCAGCCAGCGCTGCACCAACGTGCAGAACACCAACGGCTACGGCAGCACCATGGGCACGACCCATACGTTCTATTCGCACCTGCAACCGCCGACCAATTCCACCAACGGCTACAACAGCACCAACAACGCAAGCAACGTGAATAGCGTCAACGGCTCGACCGGCAACAACTGCGCCCTTCAGGTCACCGTCAACAACACCTCGACGGGCGCCTCGGTCGCCCCGAGCTACAGCGGCTCCTGCCCGGCCTATAACGACGCCTCGACGACCTGGGCGGCGCCGACCTGCGGCAATCTCGGCAGCAAGGTGCTGACGTTCTACTGGAACGACATGGGCGGCACCGGCGACGACATGGACTTCAACGACGCCGTGTTTACCTTCTACTGCGGCGGCAACGGCACCGGTGCCGGCGGGAAGACCGGCAACTCGGTGGCGCGCAGCGTGGTGCTGATCAACTGAACGCGGGGCGGGTCAGCCGCCCTGCGCCGCCTCCGCGAGATAGGCGATCGCGGCATCGACGCCGCCGGCGGTATGCGGCACGCCGTTCATCTTCAGTGCCATTTCCACCACCGACAGCGTGCCGAGGATCATCGGCTCGTTGAGGTCGCCGAGATGGCCGATGCGGAACACCTTGCCGCCGAGCCGCGACAACCCGCCGCCGAGCGAGACGTTGAAGCGCGACAGCGCGGTCTTGCGGATGTCCTCGGCGTTGAAGCCCTCGGGCATCAGCACGGCGGTGACGGAATCGGAGAAGCGGGCCGGGTTGTTGCAGAAGAGCTGCGGGCCGTTATTGCCGCTCCAATGCTGCACGCAGCGGCGCACCGCCTCGCCGAGCCTGGTGTGGCGGGCGAGCACATCGGCCAGCCCCTCTTCGTCATGGATCAGGCGCATCGCCTCCTGCAGACCGTAGAAGAAGCTGGTCGGCACGGTGCCGATGAAGCTCTTGTGCGGGCGCGTCAGCATCGCCGTCCAGTTGAAATAGGCCTTGGGCAGGGTCGAGGTCTTGTGCACCTCCATCGCCTTGTCGGACACGGCGGTGAAAGACAGGCCGGTCGGTAGCATCAGCCCCTTCTGCGAACCGCCCACCGCGACGTCGATCCCCCATTCGTCGAAGCGGAAATCGATCGAGCCGAGGGAGGAGATGGTGTCGGCCAGCAGCAGCGCGGGGTGGCCGGCGGCGTCGATCGCGGCGCGGATCGCCTGGATCGGCAGCACCATGCCGGTCGAGGTATCGTTATGCACGGCGCAGACGGCCTTGATGACGTGGCCGGTATCGGCGGCGTGCGCGGCGCGCACGGCGTCAACATCGGCGCCGAGGCGCCAATCGGCGGCCACGGTCTGCACCTTGATGCCGAGGGCGGTTGCCATGCGGCCCCAGGATTCCGAGAAATTCCCGGTCTCGATGATGAGGATGGTATCGCCCTGCGAGAGCACGTTCACCAGGCTCGCCTCCCAGGCGGCGTGGCCGGA
>CAIYPH010000743.1 GCA_903928045.1 uncultured Rhodospirillales bacterium | reverse complement strand
TGACATGAAGGTATGAGCGCATCTGTCGTAGCGGGTATGAACGCGTCGCCAGTCCTTGAGCCTGCCGAACATATTTTCGATCTTGTGGCGCTGGCGGTACAGCACGCGATCATGTTCAATGCGGACCGAAGTGGTTCTGCGCGTATGATGAGATGAACGTTTTCATGCGGCTCCTCATGCTGGAGCCGCATTGTTAGCGATGTTGGCGAACTTCGCCATCGCCCAGGCTGAGTTTGGGCCGGTAAATCGAGTTTGGCTGAAAGTTTCCCGCTCAGCGAGCCAGGAAATCCCCGTTATGCTCCGCCCAAAGGACGCCAAACGGCTGCATCAGCAGAGCAAGGGTCATATCAGGGGGTTGGCGACCGTCCAGAATCGCCTCCACGATTTCCGGCGCCAGAAGCGTCGTTCGAAGCAACCGGCTGACGTAGGACGGATTAATCTTTTCCGCCGCCGCAATCTCCTCGATGGTCCCGTAGACCCCGGTTTCCAGAAGCTTGCGCCAACGAAACCCGCGCGCGATTGCCTTGATCATGGTGTTGTCGATCCGCGCGCGCGGGGAAACCCAGGCAAATGCCCCGTCTGGGGTGATGATCTGCTTGCGGCCGCCGCGCTTGCGGATGGTGAAGGGTATCTCAACGGTGACCGTCTGTGCTTGTTCCATCAGGCAGCCCGCCGGTTGGCGGCGGCAATTCCCGCGAGGTCCTGAACCATGCGTGCGATGCCTTGGACCCGCAGACGTATCTTGAGCCCGGCAAGACCGACGTCGATGCGGTCGACCAGAAGCTGGATGACCCGGGTTTGCTCCGCCGGGAATAACTCGTCCCAGAGCGGGTCCAACCCTGCCAGAACCTCACGCACGCCATCCTCCGATAGGTCGCCGATTTCGGGGCTGGCGGAGCGCCATGTGGTGATAATGACTTCCGGAGCACGCAGCATGCCCCTCAGCTGGTTCACCACGGCATTCTCGATCTCGCCGGCGGGGTGGTAACCCCGAAAAAACGCCCTGACAGTGGCGAAGTCGCTCGCATTGCCCTCCCGCATAGCACTGACGCCGGGGAGGACCCGCGCATCCTCGCCGCTTTTGCCAAACGGGTCAGCCTGCGATCGCGCCCTGCCGCAGGTCTTTGAGCCGCAGCAGCATGGAAAGCATCCGTTCCAGCTTGCGGTCGAGGTGGACCTCATAGCGGCTTAATTGCTCCAGTTTGTGGATATCGAGGGCCTCGCCGAACGCCTGCTCGCGGATCAAGGGGCGGTTGGCCAGTTCCTTGGCTCGCGCTGCGAACCACGGCAGCACCTTGCCTTCAAGAAACACCCGCAAACCCTCGCCATCGGCTGTGGGTGGCACCTCACCCTCTTCCAGTTCCTCCGGGTCCTGTGCCAGCGTATCCGCCCACCATTGCCGCGTGTCGTCGCGCAGCGCAGCCATTGCCGCCTCGTAGGCGTCGTTGCGCTTCGTCCCGAGCAGTTTGAGGGCGCGGTGGGTGACAGCCTCGTCCTCCTGCATATCGCGAATATCCTCATCGGTATCCGCCGCCGTAGCGCGTATGGCATCAACGACGCGTTCGGACTGGTCGGGGCTATCGAGATGCACCAGTGCCATCTTCACGGTCTCGCGGTAGGACGACAATGTGCCCTCCAGACCACGGCGATGGGCGGCGGCGTCAGCAAGGCGAAGGCGGCGCTTGCGCCAGACGATCCCGGCCAGTTCCTCGACCAGATGCTCCTCAGTTGGCCCCTGCGGCACATGCTCGGCCACCAAAGCGGCGACGAGGGCGTGGTATTCGCCGGCGACCTCCCACGGCAGGACAGTGTAGCGCGACAACACGCCGTGGC
>CAIYPH010000742.1 GCA_903928045.1 uncultured Rhodospirillales bacterium | reverse complement strand
CCAATCCCGGCAAGCCACCGCCCAAACGCCACTTTGTCCATACCTGAGATGTTCCCCTGACGCCGGGGAGTAGAATCGCAGATCTCAACAGATGACGCAATAAGAGCGAAAAACTTTTATCCGCTTGCTGTGTACCGCTCCCATCTATCCGAGGGGAGTACGCCAACGGCATGGATGGAACAAAAAGTTTTTTGGTTCTTTTTGTTCACAAAAAGAACACCCTTCCTCCCCTCCCTCCAAGGCCTTCACCCCCCGCGCAGCGCCTTGATGGCGTTTTCCACCAGCCCATGCTCCTCGCCCTCGGCGGGCAGCATCGGCAGCAGCCGGTCCCAATAGTCGAGTGCGAGGGTACGATTGCCGAGGCGGGCGGCGGCGAGGCCGAGATACCACAGGGCTTCCGGCCGCGCCTGGGCGAGCGGGGTGACGATGGCGACGAGGGCGGGGATGCGCGGCGGCAGGGCGGTGCCCATGGGGGTCGCGTCGAGCAGGCCGGCGAGTTCCTGCAAGGGCGCCTCGACGTCGCCGGGCTTGAGGGCGGCGGCGCGGGCATAGGCGGCGGCGGAGCGGTCGCGCTCGCCGAGCATCAGCCAGGCGCGGCCGAGTTGCATCCAGCCATCGGCGTTGTCCTGATCGGTCTCCATCCGGGTGGCCAGGCGGTTGACCATGCCGCGGATCATCGCGGCGCGCTGCTCCGGGGCCATGGCGGCGATCGAGGCTTCGTCGGGCGGCGGGGGTTGCACCTGGAAGAAAGGCGAGCCGAGCACGATGTAGCCGGCCGCGCCGCCGGCGATCACCAGGGCGGCGACCAGGGCGGCCATCACCGGGCTCGCCGCACGCTCGGGCAAGGGGGTCTCGCTGGTGCTGGCGGCGAGCAGGCGGCGGGAGATTTCGGCGCGGGCGGCGGCGGCGTCCTCGGCGGAGATCGCGCCACGGGCGAGATCCTGGTCCAGTTCGGCCAGTTGGTCGCGGTAGACCGCCTGGGCGGGCGCGGCGGTGGAGCCGGCGCGGGCGCGCAGCAGCGGCCAGATCAGGGGCACGAGTGTGGCCAGCAGCAGGACGGCGCAGGCGGCGATCAGCATCACTCCTGGCCCTTCAGCAGGGTGGCGAGGCGGGCCTGTTCCTCGGCGGTGAGCGGTGCGGGCGGGGCGCGGCGGCGGCGGGCGGCGAGCAGCACGCCGCCGAAGGCGACCACCAGCAGCGCCGGGGGTGCCATCCACAGCACGGCGGTGGCGCCTTTGAGCGGCGGGTCCAGCAGGACGAAATCGCCGTAGCGGTCGGTGATGAAGCGGATGGCGGCGGCGTCACTGTCGCCGGCGAGGAGGCGTTCGCGGAGTAGTACGCGGACGTCATGCGCGAGATCGGCGTGGGATTCGTCGATGGATTCGTTGCGGCAGACCAGGCAGCGCAGGCCGCGGCTGAGGGTGCGGGCGCGCGCTTCGAGCGCGGGGTCGGCGAGCCGCTCATTGGGCTCCACGGCCAAAGCGGGGAGTGCCAGCAGCAGCAGGAGGGCGAGCAGCGCCTTCATGGCTTGGCCAAAGCGCGGACCAGCGGCACTAGTTCGCGCTCGGCGATCTCGGGGCTGAGCGGGCCGACGAAGCGCTTGCGGATATGGCCGGCGCGGTCGATCACGTAGGTTTCGGGCACGCCGTAGACGCCGAAATCGAAGCCGGTGCGCCCGTCGCGATCGACCCCGATGCTTGTGTAGGGGTCCCCGGACTGAGCGATGAATTTGCGGGAGTCCTCGGGCTTGTCCTTGTAGGCGATGCCCCAGAGCGTGACCTTCTGGGATTTGAGGGCCATCAGCACGGGATGTTCGATGCGGCAGGGCACGCACCAGGAGGCGAAGTAGTTGATCACCACCACCTCGCCCGAAGCGGCGGCGGGGCTGAGGTTGGGGCCTTCGGCGAGGGACGGCAGGTCGAACGCCGGCACCGGCTTGTCGATCATCACCGAGGGCAGTGCCTGGGTATCGCGGTCCGGCCGCAAGGCGAGGGCGAAGTAGACGGCCACCGCGAGGAAGACGGCGAGTGGGAGAAGGGTGAGCAGGCGGCGGGTGGTCATGTCGCCACCGAATAAGCAAGAAAGTGGTTCTT
>CAIYPH010000741.1 GCA_903928045.1 uncultured Rhodospirillales bacterium | reverse complement strand
TGCTCATCACCCACGACCTCGGCGTCGTCGCAGAGAACGCTGATGTCGTCGCTGTCATGTATGCCGGCAAGATTGTCGAATTCGCCGAAGTCCACGAACTCTACGCCAACCCGCTGCACCCCTACACGCGCTCCCTCCTGTCCGCCGTGCCGGTGCCGGACCCGGCGGCGCGGGGCGGCGGGCGGCGGATCATCCTGGCCGGCGATATCCCAAGCCCGGCGCGGCCGCCCTCCGGCTGCGCCTTTCATCCGCGCTGCTTCCGCGCCAGCCCGCTCTGCGCCACCACGGCGCCGGACTTCGCCGATCATGCGACGGTCCCGAGCCGCGTCGCCTGCCACCACCCGATGGAGGCGGCGTCGTGAACCCCACACTCCGCCGCCTGCTCAGCCATCGCGGCGCCCTGCTGGGCATCGCCTATATCGCGCTGCTCGCGGTGACAGCCACCTTCGCCCACCTCATCCTGCCCACCGATCCCCTGGCGCAGGACCTCGCCAACACGCTCGATCCGCCCTCCGTCGAGCATTGGTTCGGTACCGACGAACTCGGGCGCGACCTGATGACGCGAGCCATCTACGGCGCCCGCACCTCCCTGATCACCGCGCTCGGCGCGGTGACGATCGCCGGCGTGATCGGCGTGCCGATCGGTCTCGTCGCCGGGTTCTTCGGCGGTTGGCGGGATGCAATTTTGATGCGGATTGTCGACGTGCTGCTGGCACTGCCGGGCATCCTTTTCGCCATGGCGCTGATCGCCGTGCTCGGCCGCAGCCAGATGGCCTCGCTGGTGGCGGTCGGCATCACCGGCATCCCGAGCTTTGCCCGCATCACCCGCGCCCAGGTGCTTTCGCTGCGCCAGCGCGATTTCGTCACCGCCGTCGAGGCGCTGGGCGGCTCGTCCGCCTACACCATGTTCACCACCGTGCTGCCCAATGCCTGGAGCCCGATCCTGGTGCAGGTGGTGATCCTCTCGGCGGTGGCGATCCTGCTGGAGGCCGCACTGTCCTTCCTCGGCGTCGGCATTCCGCCGCCCACGCCGAGCTGGGGCGACATGCTGCGCACCGGCAAGGGCTTCCTTTATGAGGCGCCCTACTACGCCGTGCTGCCCGGCATTGTGCTGACGCTGACAATCCTGTCGCTCGACACGCTGGGCCGCACACTGGCCCGCCTCATCGAGGACCGGCAATCCGCGGAGGACGAGGCATGACATCATATATCCTCCGCCGCCTCGCCCAGTTCATCCCCGTGCTGCTCCTCGCCTCCCTCGGCATCTGGGCGATGATCTACGCGGTGCCGGGCAGCCCGATCGGCGCCCTGGTCGGCGAAAACGCCACCCCCGAGCAGATCGCCGCCATCACCATCCGCCTCGGGCTCGATCAGCCGATCCTCGTGCAATACTGGCGCTGGCTGGTGGCCGCCCTGCATGGCGATCTCGGCCAATCCATCCAGAGCCGCGAGCCGGTGCTGGACCTCATCACCAAGCGCATCCCCGCCACGCTGCAACTCGGCCTGGCCGCCACCCTGGTCGGCCTGCTGGTCGGCATTCCCGTTGCGGTGGCGAGCGCGCTGAAACCGAACTCCCTGCTCGACCGCGTATTGAGCGGCTGGAGCGCGCTGGCGCTGGGGGTGCCGACCTTCTGGCTCGGCATCCTGCTGATCCTGCTCTTCGCGGTGCAACTGCACTGGCTGCCCTCGGCGTCGGCCTATTTCCCGCTGATCAGCGACCCAATCCGCGCACTGGCCAACCTCGCCCTCCCCGCCCTCACCCTCGGTCTCTACATCTCCGGCATTTTCAGCCGCTTCCTGCGCGCCGCCCTGCTCGGCGAACTCCTGTCGGACTACGTGCGCACCGCCCGCTCCAAGGGCCTGCGCGAGCGTGACGTGGTCGGGCGGCACGTGATGCGCAACGCCATGCTGCCCTTCGTCACCATCGTCGGCCTCTCGCTCGCCAATTTCATCGGCGGCACCGTGGTCACCGAGGCGGTCTTCACCTATCCCGGCCTCGGCCGCCTGCTGATCCAGGCGATCGGCGTGCGCGACTACCCGCTGATCCAGGGCTGCATCCTGCTGATTCTGCTGATGTACATGGCGATCAACCTGCTGGTCGACGTGCTCTACGCCTATATCGATCCGCGGATCGACTACCGATAGACGAAGCCAGCCCTGTTTCTGCATGACCGGGCTGCACGACGTGTCTTGCAATCGTCACCCGAACCCCGGATCTCCCCGCCACGCACGGAGCGCGGGCGTAGCTCAGGGGTAGAGCACAACCTTGCCAAGGTTGGGGTCGTGGGTTCGAATCCCATCGCCCGCTCCAGTCGACCTT
>CAIYPH010000740.1 GCA_903928045.1 uncultured Rhodospirillales bacterium | reverse complement strand
TGTCGACGACCTTCTTCCAGGTCTCGATCGGCAACTCCTCCATCGGCACCGCTGGCGCGGCGATGCCGGCGTTGTTGAACAGCACGTCGAGCCGGCCGAACTTTGCCTTGATCGCGGCGAAGAGGGCATCGACCGAGGCGGGGTCTGACACGTCGGTGGGCACGGCGAGCGTGGTGCTGCCGGCGGGCGCGAGGCTGATGGTCTCGGCCAGGGCGTCGGCGCGGCGGCCGGCGAGGACGACGCTGTAGCCGTCCGCCAGCAGGGCCAAAGTGGCGGAGCGGCCAACGCCGCTGCCGGCGCCGGTAACGAGCGCGATTTTGCTCATGGGTTTCCTCCCTAGGGTTCGATGCGCGCATGGTGGCATGGGGATTGCGTTTTGTCGCCACGCAGGCTGCGATACGCAGATGGAAGGTTTTGCCGCGCGTGAACCAGAACTGCCGCCGGCGAGCGCCGATCGCCGTCTGCGGCTGATGATCCCGATGGTGGTGGCGTTCTGCTTCTTCCTGGAGGGGCTGGATTCGACGATCGTGACGACCGCGATCCCGCAGATGGCGGCCGACCTCGGCGAGACGCCGCTGCGGCTGGGCCTGGCGGTGACGAGCTATCTGCTGGCCCAAGCGGTGTTCATTCCGGTCAGCGGCTGGGTGGCGGACCGGTTCGGCATGCGGCGTACATTCTGCGTGGCGGTGCTGGTGTTCGCGTGCGCTTCGATGGCGAGCGGACTGTCAGCAAGTTTCGCCGGGCTGATTGCGGCACGGGTGGTGCAGGGCATCGGCGGCGCGATGATGGTGCCGGTGGGGCGGCTGATCCTGTTGCGCTCGTTCGCGCGCAAGGACCTGCCGATGGCGATCAACTACATGAACATCCCCTCGGTGCTCGGGCCGACGCTGGGGCCGCTGGCGGGGGGGCTGATCACGCAATATCTGCACTGGCACTGGATCTTTTTCGTCAACGTGCCGTTCAGTCTGCTGGGGATCGCGATGGCCTGGCGGTTCGTGCGCGACGAGGCGCCGGCGTCTGGGGCGCGGTTTGACTGGCGGGGTTTCGCGTTGCTGGGTGTGGGGATGCTGCTGTTGCAGGTGGGCCTCGAAGTGTTGAGCCACCCGGTGGTGCCGCGGGCCACGGCATTGCTGCTGTTCGGGGGCTCGGGGGCGGCGCTGTTCATGTATGCGCGGCATGCGCGGGGGCGGGCGAACGCGGCACTCGACCTCAGCCAGTTGAACGTGCGCACGTTCCGGATCGCGCTGCTGATCGGCGGGATCAGCCGGGTGGGGATCAATGCCGCGCCGTTCCTGTTGCCGCTGATGCTGCAGATCGGGATGGGGATGAATGTGCTGAAATCCGGCACGCTGACCTTCGTGATGGCGCTGGGCACGCTGGTGACGCGCAGTTTCTCCGTGCAACTGCTGCGCAAGGTGGGGTTCCGCACCCTGCTGTCGACCAACACCGTGGTGGTCGCGGTGGCGCTGGCGGGGTTCGTGCTGGTGAGCGCCACCGCTGCTTCATGGGTAATCATGGCGTACGCGCTGGTATTCGGGGCGGTGCGCAATTTGCAGTTCAACACGCTGCAAACCCTGACCTACGCCGATATCGCCAGCGCCGGGTTCAGCCGGGCGACGGCGCTGGGGAGCAGCATCCAGCAACTGACGATGGGGCTCGGCGTGTCGATCGCGGCGACGCTGCTGAGCGTGGTGGCGCACGATCCGGGGCATCTGCGGCTGGAAGATTTCCAGGCGGTGTTCCTGCTGGCTGCGGTGTTTCCGGTTCTGGCACTGCCGGGGTTCCTGGGGTTGCGGCGGGATGACGCGGCGGTGGTGAGCGGGTATCGGAGTTGAGGGGAAGGAAGGGCTTCTTTTTTGGAAAAAAGAAGCAAAAAACGTTTATCCGATTGGTGTCGTGGGAAACGGGCGCGGAGGGGAGGCGGCGATGGCGCGGCTGGCGGCGGCGGCGGATCTGCTGGGGACGCTGCCAAACTGCAGGCTGGGCTGCGAGTTCCATATGCCGAGCCATGCGCTGGCGCGCGATATCGTGCCGGATGTGCTGCGGGCCGGGGGGGCGTGATCCATGTGCCGGCGGGGCCGGGGTTGGGGGTGGTTGTGGATATCGATGTGTTGGCGTCGCAGGTGGTGGTGGGGGATTGAGGGGGATGGTGTAGGCTGGCGGCCCGGAGACAAGGAGCCGCATGATGTTCGACCTGTTGGGTGCCACGATACCGCGGATGCGGGCGGCGATGGTGACGGGGGCGGTGTCGTCCCGCGAGCTGGTGGCGGGGTATCTGGCGCGGATCGCTGCGTATGACCGGCAGGGGCCGGCGCTGAATGCGATCAGCGCGGTGAGTGCCTCGGCGCTGGACGAGGCGGCGGCGCGGGATGCGGAGCGGCGGGATGGGGGCGGGGCGGGGATGCTGCATGGCATTCCGGTGATTGTGAAGGACAATTACGAGACGCGGGAGATGCCGACTTCGGTGGGCTCGGCGGCGCTGCGCGGATGGGTGGCGCCGGGGGATGGGGAGATCGTGCGGCGGTTGCGGGCGGCGGGTGCTGTGATCATCGCCAAGGCGAACATGCATGAGTTCGCCTATGGGATCACCACGGTGGGCTCGCTGTTCGGGGCGGCGCGCAATCCCTATGGGCTCACGCGCAATCCGGGCGGGTCGAGCGGGGGGACGGGGGCTGCGATCGCGGCGAGTTTCGCGGCCGTGGGGCTGGGGAGCGACACGTGCGGGTCGATCCGGATTCCGGCGGCGCATAACAGCCTGGCCGGCATCCGGCCGACGCAGGGGCTGACGAGCCGGGCGGGGATCGTGCCGTTGTCGTCCACGCAGGATATCGGGGGGCCGATGGGGCGCAGCGTGACGGATGTGGCGATTGTGCTCGATGCGATCGCGGGGTTCTCTCCGGCGGATGCGCAGACGGCGGCGAGCGATGGCAATATGCCGCGCTCGTATCTGGATGGGTTG
>CAIYPH010000739.1 GCA_903928045.1 uncultured Rhodospirillales bacterium | reverse complement strand
TCATGCTCCACCTCCGCCGGCCAGAACACGGTGAGCGGCTCGACGGTGGTGACCAACGGCGCACCCCAGATACCAGCCGCCGTCACCTCCGCCATCACCGCCTCCGCACTGGCGCGCTGGGCGTCGTCATGGGTGATGATGATGGAGCGATACTGCGGGCCGACGTCATTGCCCTGACGGTCCTGCGTGGTGGGGTCGTGGATGGTGAAGAAAATCCGCAGCAGGTCATCATACGAGACCACTGCGGGATCATAGGCGATCTGCACCACTTCGGCATGCCCGGTCATCTTGCCGCAGACCTGCTCATAGGTGGGATTGGCGACGTGCCCGCCGGCATAGCCCGACTTCACGGCGAGCACGCCTGCGAGGTCCAGATACACGGCTTCCAGGCACCAGAAGCACCCGCCGCCCAAAGTCGCTAATTTCGTCTCGGCCATATCGGATCTCCTCTTGGGTCAAGTTGAATGTGGGGGATGGACTTGGGAAGTCCAGGTTCCGTTACGTCATCACCGGCGCCACAATGTCGAGCCGCCCAACCAGCAGCGCGTCGGCCACCAGGCGCAGCGGCGCAAGGTCGATCCTGGAGCGGCGCTCGGTCAGCAGCCGGTCGAAGTCGGCGTAGATGTCGCGGTATTCCGTGCGCGTCGCACCAACCACCTCCACGCCATCCACCACCAGCCTTCCGCCGGAATGGGTCAGCTCCAGCCGTTGCCCCTCGGTGGTCACGATGGTCAACTCCCGCTTGTCATCCCCCCGCCAGCCCCAGTCGAACGCCGCCGTCATCACCGCATCCGCGCCGTCAGAGAAGGTGACGTCCGCCGAAACCGGCACCGAGGCATCCGCCGGCACCCTCAGCACCGCCGATGTCACGAAGGGCACGGGATCGAAAATCCGGCTCATGATCGAGAGCCCGTTGATCGCCATGTCGAACACGCCGAACCCCCCGGGGCCCCAGATCCATTTCTGACCGGGATGGTATTTGTGCACGTCCTCTTTCCAGTCGACATGCAGCGAGGCAATCCGCTTCCCCGCCAGCAATTCAGCAGCGCGATCGACCGCAATATTATACTGCGAGTGCCAGGCGGTATGCAGCACCACCCCGGCCGCGGCGGCGAGGCGGACGAGGTGTTCGGCCCCGCCCAAAGTCGCGGCGGGCGGCTTCTCCAGCATCACATGCTTGCCGGCCGCGATCACGTCAGCCGCGATGGCGAGCCGGGCGGCGGGGGGCGTGTTGATGATCACCGCCTCGATTTCGGGGTGGGCGGCGAGCATTTCGTGGTGGTCGCGATAGACCGGCACCCCCGGCGCCTCGCCGGCGAGGCTGGCGGCGGCGACGAGGTGGAAGGCGGGGTTGGCGGCGATCGCCGGCAGGTGGCTTTTTTGGGTGATGGCGCCGAGGCCGACGATGGCGATCTGGTGTGGCATTCCTGACAATCCCCTGGTTTACGGGCCAGTGTCGCGCCGGTATTGCTCGCGGTCCAGGGAGCGCAGAAGGAAATCGGCCATGGCCGCGAGCATCAGTACCACGACCGACGCCCGCAAGGGGGGTAGTGTCGTGCGGATCACCATTGATAATCCCGGCAAAATCAACGTGATCGGTACTCAAGCGATGGAGGCGATGACGGCCGCCCTGCGTGAGGCTTCGGCCGATCCTGAATTGCGGGCAGTGGTGTTGGCGGGAGCGGGCGAGAAGGCGTTCATCGGTGGGGTGGATATCGCGGAGATGGCGGATCTGGACCCCGTTTCCGCCCGGGCGCTGATCCAGACGCTACATTTGGTCTGCGTTGGCATTCGGGCCTGTCCGGTGCCGGTGATCGCGCGGATGCAGGGGTATACGCTGGGCGGTGGGCTTGAGATCGCCGCGGCTTGCGACATGCGCGTCGCGGCGGAGGGGGCGCGGTTCAGGATGCCGGAGACGCGGATCGGGATTCCCAGCGTGATCGAGGCGGCGTTGTTGCCGCAGTTGATCGGTTGGGGACCGACCCGGCGCATTTTGTTTACCGGCGAGATTTTCGGCACGCGCGAAGCCGAACGCTGGGGGTTGGTGGAGGAGGTGGTGCCACTTGCGGAGTTGGATGCCGCGGTCGATCGGGTGGTGGAGGACGTGCTGGCTTGCGGGCCGCGCGCGATCC
>CAIYPH010000738.1 GCA_903928045.1 uncultured Rhodospirillales bacterium | reverse complement strand
TCGAAGCTGCGGCGGAACGGGATCAGCAGGCCCCACAGCGAGATATGATCGGGCACGCCGGGCCAGCCGACGGCGCCGAGGAAGATGCTGTCGGACCCGCGCACCTGGTCGAGCCCGTCATCGGGCATCATCTTACCGGTTTTCTTGTAGGTCTCGCAGGACCAATCGTAGTGGTCGAGCGTGAGGTTGAAGCCGAAGCGGCGGGCGGCGGCGTCGAGCACGCGCAGCCCCTCGGGGGTGGTCTCCTTGCCAATGCCGTCGCCGGGGATGACCGCGATGCGGTAGGTCTTGCTCATGTCGTGGGCCTTTTCCTGGATCGTTGGGGCGGCGGCGTCACATCGTGGTGCCGGGCAACCCGAAGCGCTGGCGGATTTCGTCGGCCACGCGGGCGCTTTCGTCAAGCAGCGGGCGGGGCCAGGGGGCGATGCTGTCCTCGAGGGGGCGGATGAGGCCGGCTTCCTCGAAGCGCTCGATGAAGCGGAGCTGGCGCCGGCGGGCCTGTTCGGGCACGACGTAGAACACCGGGGCGCCGGTGGCGCAGGCTTCGGAGATCATCGAGACCGAGTCGGCGGTGACCACGATGGCATCCGCGGTGGCGAGGAAGCCGAGATAGGGGTTGGGCCCCGGTTCGCCCCAGCGGAACAGCAGATGCATCACCCGCGATAGCCCGGCGGACAGCGCCTCGGTGGCCTCCGATCCGGTGCGGCGGCTGGTGGTGGCGAGCACGGTGCCGTTCTGGGCGCCGGTGAGGCGGGCGACTTGTTTGCCGACGCGGTGGGCGCGGTCGGGCGGCATGTTCACACCGCCCGGCGGGCCGCCGAGCAGTAAAGCGACGCGGGGGCTGGGGAGATGGGCCAGGCGCTCCTCCCAGGAGGCGGCGGCCTGTTTGAGGGCCAAGGGTGTCACGCGATGGGGGGCGCCCATGATGGGCAGCACGTTGCGGGCGGCGATGGGGTTGTCGTGGGTCGGCGTCACCAGCAGGTCGAACATGTCGGAGCGGAGCAGGCCGCCGAGGCCCGGGCTCATGCAATGGACCAGCCGGCTGCCGAACTGGGATTTCAGCCAGAGCGCCACCGCGGCCGAGCGGCGGCCGGCGGAGAGCACCAGGTCGGGCGCGGAGTCGGGCCGCGCCGCCTCGGCGATGATGGCCTGGCGCGCCGCGGCGGGGATGCCGAGCAGGGAGCCGCCGGGGGCGAGGCCGGCGATGTGGGCCATCCAGTTCCAGGCGAGCGCAATCCGGCGGAACGGCAGGCCGAGCCGCTCGGCGATGCCGATCGCCTGGGCCGCGGTGCCGGCGCGCGGGTCATCGAGCACCCAAACCCGGGGTTCCGGGGCTTCCGGTGGGCCGGAGGCCGGGGCCTCCGAGGCGCGCGCAGTGGTCATGCGCGCGTTCCCGATGGACGGCGCCCGCCCGCGAAGCTAGGAGAGGCGCCTGCGCGCGGGGCCCGCTGGGGGCCGGCCGGCGCGGCGATGGGGATGCGAGGCGCGGTTATGGAAAAACTCCACATGAGCGATTGGGACCGGGACGCCGCTTTGACCACGGCACGCATTCTGCTGGAAATCAAGGCGGTGAACTTCCGCCCAGAAGAACCTTATACCTTCACTTCGGGCTGGAAGTCGCCTGTCTACATCGATTGCCGGCGCATCATCTACTTCCCGCGCGCTCGCGCCAAGATTTGTGAACTCGCGGTGGAGAAGATCGGCCGCAACATCGGCTACGAAACCATCGAGGCGGTGGCCGGCGGCGAGACCGCGGGCATCCCGTTCGCCGCGTGGATCGCCGATCGCATGGCCTCCCCCATGGCCTATGTGCGCAAGAAGCCCAAGGGTTTCGGCCGCGATGCGCTGATCGAGGGCGATGTGCCGGAAGGCAAGCAGACCCTGCTGGTGGAGGATCTGACCACCGATGGCGGCTCGAAAATCCAGTTCTGCCAGGCGCTGCGCGATGCGGGCGCGCTGTGCAACCATACCTTCGTGGTGTTCTTCTACGGCGTGTTCCCCGGCAGCTTCGAGACGCTGAGCAAGATGGGCGTGACGCTGCACCACCTCTGCACCTGGTGGGACGTGCTGGATGCCTGCCGCGAGCGGCCGTATTTCTCCGACGCGGCGCTGGGGCAGGTGCGCAAGTTCCTGGAGAACCCGGTCGGCTGGTCGGCCGCGCATGGCGGGGTGGCGAGCTTCGAGGAGGCGCAGGCCTGGAAGGCGAAGAAGGCGGGGTAGGGCGGCTATTTGTTTCTTAATCGCAACAAATAGCGCGCGAAGGGGCAAAGGCGGCGACGCACGATTCCGCCTTCGTCGCTCACGCAAGGTGGTGGCGATTCGGGCCGGAAGGCGGTTTCGGGGCGCGCTCAGGCCGTACTGGGTTGACGGACGCGGCGCCGCGGGGCGCGGCGCGGGTGCGACGGGTGCCAGTGCGACGGGCGCGCGGCGCGGCCGGCGCGCGGATGTGGCGTGGCGCGGGCGCACCTCGCCTGTCCGTATGTTCCGGGGTGCGGGAATGGGTGTCGCCGCCTGCACCGGCATCGGCGGGGCGGCGGCGAGGCGGTGCATGAG
>CAIYPH010000737.1 GCA_903928045.1 uncultured Rhodospirillales bacterium | reverse complement strand
TTCCGCTGCCCGCCCATCGTAGCTCGTCATTTCGCACCGAACGTCCACCACGTGGGCGCCAGGCACGGGAATTGGGGTCCATCCGGCCGGCATCCGCCTGCCGGGCCCGGGCGCAGGGACGTCTCCCACCGGAGAAACCCCGCCGCGCTCAGCATAAACCATCTGGGACGGCATCCGATCGCGATGCCTCCACGCCGCCAGGGGAAAGGAAGACCGAGTCGTGCCAATCCGCCTTCACACAGGATTGAGCTTGCGTACCGGCCTTCTCCCATGCGTGGCATTCGTCCAATCCCACACATTCGGCACCGGCCCCGCACCCAATGGCTTCGCGCCAGGGGCGCCCGCCGTGCCACGGAGTTTCCTGTTTAATGACCAAGCGCATGTTGATCGATGCCACGCACGCGGAAGAAACCCGCGTGGTGGTGCTGGACGGTAGTCGGCTAGACGATTTCGACGTCGAGACCGCGAGTAAGAAGCAGCTCAAGGGGAATATCTATCTCGCCAAGGTCGTCCGCGTGGAGCCCAGCCTCCAGGCGGCCTTTGTCGAGTATGGCGGCAACCGCCACGGTTTCCTCGCTTTCAGCGAAATCCACCCGGACTATTACCAGATCCCTGTTGCCGACCGGCAGCGCCTGCTCGCCATGCAGGAAGAAGACGCCCGGGCTGAGGAAGAGGATGAGGAAGACGAGGCCGAGCGGCATTCCCGCGCGCCCGTCATCGAGGGCCGTGCCGAGCCGGCCCCATCTGGTGCAAGCCCGGCGGGCGAAGGCCCTGAACTGGCCGGGGATGCGCTTCCATCCGACGCCGGCGTCAATCCGGAATCGCTTCCCGAGGCACATCAGTCCCAGGAGGATGGCGCCGCCATCCCGGCCCTGCGCCAGGACGAGGTGATTCGTGGCCCAGTCCTGGATACCGACTCTGGCAGCGACTCGGCCGAATCGCCAACTCAAACCGGCTTCGGCGAGTCGACTCACACGCAAGCCTCCGCCCAGCCGGCCGAATTCGGTGCCGATCTGGTGCCCGAAGCTACCCGCCCCGACGAAGTTTCCGCCGCCGACTCCGGCGAATCCGCCAGCTACCGCGATTCCCGCGACGACGATGACTCCGAATCCAACCCCGATTCGCCCCCTCCCGAGACAGTCGGTGGCGAGACCGAGGAAGGGCGCGAGCGCCGGCAGCCGCCGCGCTTCATGCGCAACTACAAGATCCAGGAAGTGATCCGCCGCCGGCAGATCATGCTCATCCAGGTCGTCAAGGAAGAGCGCGGCACCAAGGGTGCGGCACTGACCACCTATATCTCGCTCGCCGGCCGTTATTCCGTGCTGATGCCCAACTCGCCCCGTGGCGGCGGCATCTCGCGCAAGATCACCTCTGCCTCCGATCGCAAGCGCCTGAAGGAAGTGATGACCGAGCTGGACATCCCCAAGGGGATGGGCCTGATCGTCCGCACCGCCGGCGCCCAGCGTCCGAAGCCGGAAATCAAGCGCGACTGCGAATATCTGCTGCGCCTTTGGGACGATATCCGCGAGCATACGATGCGCTCGGTGGCCCCGGCGCTGATCTATGAAGAGGCCAATCTCATCAAGCGCGCGATCCGCGATGTCTATTCGCGCGACATCGACGAAGTGCAGGTTGATGG
>CAIYPH010000736.1 GCA_903928045.1 uncultured Rhodospirillales bacterium | reverse complement strand
CTCGAAGCAGGCGTGGATGATCGCGGCCGAGATGCTGTCATGCCCGCAACCGGCGCACAGCGTTGAGATCGAGCCTTCATAGTCCCGGCGGGTGAAGCCGAGGGCGTTGGAGGCGAGCTTGGGGTGGTGGAGCTTGGGCTTGGGCAGGAAGGTCATGACACGGCCTTGCGCAGCGGGACGATTTTGAGGGAGGCGGCGGTTTCGGCGATGGAGCCCGAGATGAAGCGGGCGGTGATCGGCGAACCGTCATAGTGCAGCACGCGCTGGAGCTTCTTCGGGTTAATCTCCAGCTCGTTGATGATCATCGTGCGCATCTGCGCGTCACGGTTCTGCTCAACCACGAACACCTGGTCATGCTCCTCGATGAAGCGCTCCACCTCCTCCGAGAACGGGAAGGCGCGGATGCGCATGATATCGAGCGCGATGCCCTGCTCCGCCAGCAGATCGACGGCCTCGTCCATCGCCGGCGCGGTGGAGCCGTAATAAATGGCGCCCAGCTTGGTCGGCTCGCTCGCATCCCGGCGGATCGGCCCGGGCACGATCTTGGCGGCGGTGGCGAACTTGTGGAGCAGCCGCTCCATGTTGTCCTGATAGGCCGCGCCTTCCTCGGTGTAGCGCGCGAAGCGGTCGCGCGAGGTGCCGCGGGTGAAGTAGCTGCCCTTGGTCGGGTGGGTGCCGGGATAGGTGCGGTAGGGAATGCCGTCGCCGTCGACATCGAGGTAGCGGCCGAACACGCGGCCGGATTCGAGGTCCTCGGCGGTCATCACCTTGCCGCGGTCAAGCTTGCGGTTGTCGTCCCAGACGAGGGGGGCGCAGAGGCGGTCGTTCATGCCGATGTCGAGGTCGAGCATGACGAAGATGGGGGTTTGCAGGCGGTCCGCGAGGTCAAACGCTTCGGCGCCCATGGTGAAGCACTCGTGCGGGTCCTCGGGGAAGAGGAGGACGTGCTTGGTGTCGCCGTGGGACGCGTAGGCGGCGGAAAGCAGGTCGCACTGCTGGGTGCGGGTGGGCATGCCGGTGGAGGGGCCGGCGCGCTGCACGTCGAACAGCACGGCGGGGATTTCGGCGAAGTAGGCGAGGCCGAGGAACTCCTGCATCAGCGACACGCCGGGGCCGGAGGTGGCGGTGAAGGCGCGGGCGCCGTTCCAGGCCGCGCCGATCACCATGCCGATCGAGGCCAACTCGTCCTCGGCCTGCACGATGGCGAAGCGCTTCTCGCCGGTCTCTTTGTCCACCCGGAAGCGGGCGCAATACTTGGTGAAGCCTTCGGCCAGCGAGGTGGAGGGGGTGATGGGATACCAGGCGCAGACTGTGGCGCCGCCATACACGGCACCGAGGCCGGCGGCGGCGTTGCCTTCGAAGAAGATCCGGTCGCCCACCTTGTCGGACTTCTGCAGGCGCAGGCCGATGGGGCAGGGGAGGTTCTTCAGCGCGTAGGAATGGCCGAGCTCCAGCGCGTGATAGTTCGCCTGGATCAGCTTGTCGCGGCCCTTGAACTGGTCGGCGAGCAGGCCCTTGATCGCGTCCGTGTCCATGTCGAGCAGCGCGGCCAGGGCGCCGACATAGATGATGTTCTTGAACAGCTGCCGCTCGCGCGAGAGCGTGTATTCCGCGTTGCATATCTGGGTCAGCGGCATGCCGATGACGTTGATATCGCTGCGGAACTTCGAGGCCGGGATGGAGCGGGTCGAATCGTAGAACAGATACCCGCCCGGCACGATTGACTTGATGTCGGCGTCCCAGGTCTGCGGGTTCATCGCCACCATCAGGTCGGTACCGCCGCGGGCGCCCATGTAGCCCTTGTCGGAGATCCGCACCTCATACCAGGTCGGCAGGCCCTGGATGTTGGAGGGGAAGATGTTGCGCGGCGTCGCCGGCACGCCCATCCGCAGCACGGATTGGGCGAACAGCTTATTGGCCGAGGCGGAGCCCGAGCCGTTGACGTTGGCGAACTTGACGACGAAGTCGTTGACGGCTTGCAGCTGGCTCACGCGAGCGCCTCCACTTTAGCGGACACAGGCTTCACCTGTGCCATGTCGAGCAGGAAGCGCTGCATGTCCCACGCGCCGGTGGGGCAACGCTCGGCGCACAGGCCGCAATGGAGGCACATGTCCTCGTCCTTGGCCATGATGCGGCCGGTCTTGAGGCCGTCCGACACATAGATGTCCTGGGTCTTGTCGAGCGCCGGGGCGTTGAGGCGGGTGCGGAGCTCGTCTTCCTCGCCGTCATCGGTGAAGGTGATGCAGTCGACCGGGCAGATATCCACGCAGGCGTCGCACTCGATGCACAGCTTCGG
>CAIYPH010000735.1 GCA_903928045.1 uncultured Rhodospirillales bacterium | reverse complement strand
GGACATCCCCGTGCGGCTGTTCCACTGGATGCTGCCGGTGCTGGTCATCGTCAGCTATGTCAGCGTCAAGAAGGACATGATGACGCTGCATTTCGCGTCGGGCTACACGATGGCTGCGCTTTTGATGTTTCGCATCGTCTGGGGCTTCGTTGGCAGCGAGACGGCGCGGTTCAGCCATTTCCTGAAATCACCGTTCGCGGCGCTTCGCCATCTCACCCATTTTTTCAAGCGCGATCCCGATACCCAGGTCGGCCATAACGAGGCCGGGGGATGGATGGTGATCGTGCTGCTGCTGATCCTGGTGGTGCAGGTCGCCACCGGGTTGTGCGCCAATGACGACGGCACCACCGAGGGACCGCTGATGAAGCACATCAGCAAGGAACTCAGTGACCGGTTGTCGCTGTATCATGAAATCAACTTCAAACTCCTGCTGGCGGTGGTGGCGGCGCATATCGTGGCCGTGATCAGCTACGCGGTGTTTCGTGGGCATGACCTGGTGCGACCGATGGTCACCGGTCGCAAGCGGCTTCCGGCCGCGACCCGGGCGCCGGCGATGGTGCATCCGGTGGCGGCGCTGGTGATTCTGGCGATCGCGGCGGCGGTGGTATTCGCCATCGCGCGCCTGGCGTGAGGGGCGGCATGTCAGAGGTTCATTCGGTTGCCGTGTTTTGCGGCTCCAGCGCGGGGAATGATCCCGCGCATGCGGCGGCGGCGGCGCGGTTCGGCACGGCGCTGGCCAAGGCGGGGATGCGGCTGGTGTATGGCGGCGGCAAGGTTGGGCTCATGGGGGTGATCGCCGATGCGGTGATCGCCGCCGGGGGCACGGTGATCGGCGTGATCCCGGAATTCCTGCGCGCCCGCGAAGTGGCGCATCCCGGGATTTCCGAGACCATCGTGACCGACAGCATGCACACCCGCAAACGGCGGATGTTCGACCTCGCGGACGCTTTCGTCGCGCTGCCCGGCGGGCTCGGCACGTTTGACGAGACCTTCGAGATCCTCACCTGGCGGCAGTTGAAGCTGCACGACAAGCCGATCCTGATCTGCGACCTCAACGGCGCCTTTACTCCGCTGATCGCCACCATCGATGCGGCGATCGCCGGCGGGTTTGCGCGCTCGGAGGCGCGGGGGCTGTTCGAGGTGACCGACAGCGTCGAGGCGACAATCGAGCGGTTGCGGCATCTGGCAACCGTCCGCGGCGGTGCATCTGCCCTTCTCTAAGCGGCGCTTGCCCTTCGCAAGCGGGGCGGCTATACCCCGCGCCTCGGTCGGAGTGTAGCTCAGCCTGGTAGAGCACTGTGTTCGGGACGCAGGGGCCGGAGGTTCGAATCCTCTCACTCCGACCAGTCCCCAAATCCGTTATCGCGCCATGATCGCGTCGTAGCGCGCCAGCAGCCGTTCGGCGCGGCGCACCACGGGGATGTCGATCATCTTGCCATCGAGCGCCACCGCGCCCTTGCCCTCCGCCCGCGCCGCCGCATCCACCGCGATCACCTTGCGGGCGTAGTCGACCTCCTGGGCCGAGGGGGTGAAGGCGGCGTTCAAGGGGCCGACCTGGGCGGGGTTGATGCAGGAGGCGCCCTCGAAGCCGAGCCGGCGGGAGCGCTCGGCCATCGCCTGGAAGGCGGCGGGATCGCCGAAGCCGGCGAGCGTGCCGGTCAGGCCGAGGGCCATCAGCCCGGCCGCACGGGTGGCGTGCAGCACCAGGGAGCGGGCCACGGCGAGGGCCTCCTCGCTCGGCTCCGACTCGATGGCGGTGGCGAAATCCTCGGCACCCAGGCTCATCGCCACCCCGCGCGGGGAGGCGCGGCCGATCGCCTCGGCGTGCGGCAGGGCCTCCGGGGTTTCGACCAGCGGATAGAACCAGAGATGCCCGACCGGCAGGCCGGCGCGGGCCTCGCACTCGCTGACGAGCTCGTCGAGCAGCTTCACATGGTCGGCGCCGCGCGCCTTGGTGATGATGAGGCCATCGACGCCCGGGCAGACCGCGGCCTCGATATCGCGCACCGCGAGCGAGAGGGGCGCGTTGATGCGCACCAGCACGTCGGCGCCGGCCTGGCGCACCATCGGCGCGGCGGTGGCGATGGCGGCGCGGGCGCGGGGCTTTTCTTCCGGCGGCACGGCATCCTCGATGTCGAGCAGGATGCAGTCGGCGCCGCGCGTGTGGGCCTTCTCGACGAAGCGGCCGACATGGGCCGGCACATACATGAGGCTCCGCCAAACCGGCCGCTTGCGTGTCATAAACTGGTCTCCTGCTGATCGTACGCCCCTATAAGAGGGCATCGGGTTGCCGTAGTGTCGGGGACGCGGCACAAAGTGTCGAGCGGCCGGAAGCGCCGCGGCGGAGGGACGCAAAGATGGATCGGCGGACGCAATACGAAGAGCTCGGTTTTCTCGTGGTGCCCAATGTGGTCGCGCCGCCCGAGATCGCGGCGCTGAACGCGGCGATCGAGCAGGTCTGCGCCGAGCATGGCGCCACGCTCAAGCCCGACGGCAAGCTGGTCTACGAGGACGTGCTGTGCATCCACTTCCCGCACAAGCTCAACGCCACCATCAACGCCGCCATGGCCCACCCCGGGATCGTCGAGGTGCTGACGGAGTGCCTGGGCCCCAACGTGAAATGCATGCAGTCGATGTTCTTCGTGAAGAACGCCGGCAAGCCCGGGCAGGCCTGGCATCAGGACGAGTTCTACATCCCCACCCGCGACCGCAGCCTGGTCGGCGGCTGGATCGCGCTCGATGACGCGACCATCGAAAACGGCTGCCTGTGGGTGATCCCCGGCAGCCACAAACCCGGCGTCATCTGGCCGACCGGGCCGCACGGCTCGGACGAATTCGACGGCGCCGACGCGGCGCGGGACTTTCCCTTCGACGAAGCCGCCGCCATCCCCGTCGAGGTCAAGGCCGGGGACGTGGTGTTCTTCAACGGCTATCTGCTCCACCGCTCCCTGAAGAACCGCTCCACCGGCTTCCGCCGCGCCTTGGTCAATCACTACATGCGCGCCGAAAGCATGCTGCCCTGGAACTGGGACGGGCGGCACGGGGGGATCACCGATAACCGCGACATCATCATGGTCGCCGGCATCGATCCCTATGCCTGGAAGGGGACCGCGGATAACCAGCAGCCTATGTTGCGGCGGGAGACGCCTAAGGCTCGGGTTGGGTAGGAAGGAAGCGCTTCTTTTTTGGGAAAAAAGAAGCAAAAAACTTTTATTCGTTTTGGGGGCGTGAGGCGGGTTGGGGGTGGCTCATTTTATTGCTTTATCGTAATAAATAGAGCGTGATTCGGCGGCGTGACCCGGAGCCCTTTTTGCCTTCGTCGCTCGCGCAGGGTCATGATGATTTGGGCGACCTGGCCGATATCGGCCGGGATCGGGGCGTGCGTGGGGATCGGCCGCGCGCTGCGCGGGCGGGGCGCATGTCGAGTCGGCACGGATGCGCGGCGCGGCCGGGGGGCGCGCGGGGCATGGCGCGGACGCAGTTCGGCTGTCCGCTGGCTTTGACGGCTGCGCTTGGGCGGCCGCAGGGCGATGATCGGGGGAGCGGGCGGGGCGGCGGCGAGGCGGTGCATGAGGGCGGCGAAATCCTGGCCCATGCGGTGCATCTGCGCCCAGAAGGCGCGGCCGCCGGGGAG
>CAIYPH010000734.1 GCA_903928045.1 uncultured Rhodospirillales bacterium | reverse complement strand
TCCCCGCATATGCCTTCGCGATGGCCAGAAGGTCATCATCGAGGGCAACAGTAATGCGCCTTCACTTCCCCTTCCGGTCATCCACCCCCATCACACCCCCACCTTCTCCGCCAACCACATCTTAATCAGCGACTGATACGGCACATCCCGCCGATTGGCCTCGATCTTGATCTGCTCCAACAACCCAACCGGGACCCGTAGCGAGATCGCCGTCGTCGTCGGCTTCAAATTCGGCAGCCGCACGCGCTGGGCTGCCGACCAATCGATGTGATCGGCCGAATCATGCGTCTCCCAATACGCCCGCTCCTCCGCCCCATCGGCGAAAGCCGGGACCTCCTCAAGTTTCTTCGTCATATCGCGCCCTCGCCCGCCTGCTCATGTCCCGCACGGATGCCGCCAGGCCCCGCTGCACCGCACCAGCCACCGACGAGCATTCAATGGCGGACCTCCCCATCGGCAATCCTCGCCGCCAGCCCGAACCGCACTGCGGCCGCATGAAGGCGCTTGTCCCGCGACCAAAGTACCGCCCCCCGGCTCAGCCGCGTCGCTGCGAGCAAATGTACGTCCACGTAGCCGATCCCCAGCCCATGCAGTGCGTTGGCAGCGATGAAATGCAGCACTTCGTCATCATGCGCCGCCGGCGCACGCGGCAGATTGCGCAGGTCTTCCAAAACTGCTGGCCGCAACCCCGCGCTACCCAATGCGAGTTCTCCGAGCACGAAGGGGTGCAGCAAGACGCGATCGCTCAGCAGCATCTCGACCAGCGCCGGTTCGCCGCGGCGAAAATGGTCGATCCAGATCGAGGTATCGACCAAAATCACGCCGCGCGCGGGCGCCGCCGTGGCACGGGCGTGATCCCGGGCTCGCTCCCGCCCAGCCGCGCCAGCCGCGCCGCCGCTTCGCGGGCGATCAACGCCTTTAACGCCTCACGGAGCAGTGCGGACGTCTCGCTGATCCCCGCATAGGCCTTCGCAGTGGCGACAAGCTCGTCATCGAGGGCAATAGTGGTGCGCATGGGCTTCACTTACCTGTCTGAGGCACGCGTATAGCATCAAATGATGCGGCTTTCCATGCAAACGCGCCGATCAGCGTCCACCGGTTTGACCCACCTCCCCCTTTCCCCGACTATCCCCCGCTCATCCAAGGAGGCTCCCCATGCGCCGTCTTCTCCTCGCCGCCCTCCTCCTCGCCGCACCGGCGGCTCAGGCCGAAACCGTCCTCCGCGTCGTCCCCCAGGCCGATCTCCGCGTGCTCGATCCCCACATCACCGCGGCGACCATCACGCAGATCTTCGCGCGCATGATCTACGACACCCCCTACGGCTACGACGAACAAATGCGCGCCCAGCCCCAGATGGTCGGCCGCGCCGAGCATTCGCCGGACGGCCTCTCCCACAGCTTCACCCTGCGCCCCAACCTGCGCTTCACCAACGGCCAGAAGCTCACCGCGGCCGACGTCGTCGCCTCCATCATCCGCGGCGGCAAGCAGGACCCGCTGGTGCAACTCATGCTCAAGCGCGCCACCGCCTTCGAGGCGGTCGATGCCGAGACCTTCCGCATCGTCTTCCCCAAACCCTTCGCCTACACCGAGAACGCGCTCGCCGCCGGCGGCGCCGTGGTCATGCGCGCCGAGGATCTCGCCGCCGCCGGCGACAAGCCGCTCACCACCACCCTCGGCTCCGGCCCCTTCATCTTCGATGCCAAGGCCTGGGTGCCCGGCGCCAAGCTCAGCTTCACCAAGAACACCGACTACGTCCCCCGCGATGAGCCCGCCAACGGCCAGGCCGGCGGCAAGCGCGTCTTCGTCGATCGCGTCGAGTGGCACATCATCCCCGATCTGCAAACCCGCGTCGGCGCCCTCGTCAAAGGCGAGGTGGACCTGCTGGACCAGCTCCCGCATGACGGCATCCAGTCCCTCGCCGGCCGCAAGGATATCGTCGTCGAGCCGAGCTTGCAGCCCGGCAACATGGCCTTCCTGCGCATGAACACCCTCCAGCCCCCCTTCAATGACGTCCGCGCCCGCCGCGCGCTCGCCATGCTGGTCGACCAGAAGGACTATCTCGCCGCCGCCTTCACCGCGGATCCCGCCTGGTGGCAGGAATGCTTCTCCTGGTTCGGCTGCGGCGTGCCGAACTCCACCGAGGCCGGCGCCGACCCCTACCGCAAGCCCAGCCCCGAAATGGCCAAACAACTCCTCAAAGAGGCCGGCTACAACGGCGAACCGATCGTCGTGCTGTCATCCGACGAAATCCCCCTCATCGGCGCCCTCGCCCAGGTCACCGCCGCCCGCCTGCGCTCCATCGGCGTCAACGTCGATCTGCAAACCTCGGATTGGGGCACCCTCGTCGTGCGCCGCGCGCGCAAGGATGCGGTGGCCAAGGGCGGCTGGAACATCTTCCAGTCCGGCGGCGATGTCGCCACCTTCAGCCAGCCCACCACCAGCATCATCATCGACGCCCGCTGCGACGGCAACAACTACGTCGGCTGGCCCTGCTCGGACCGG
>CAIYPH010000733.1 GCA_903928045.1 uncultured Rhodospirillales bacterium | reverse complement strand
GTCATGGCGCATCCCTACGCCTTCAACCTGTTCAGCCACGATGCCGCGGTTGACGCCGACACCGGCGAGAACGGCGAGGAGATCAAGGCCGTGCGCGAACTCCGCAAAATCCTCGACGCGCCGGACCTGCGCATCGGCATCACCTGCGTCCGCGTCCCCGTGCTGCGCGCCCACACCATCGCCATGACCGTGGAGTTCGACCGCCCGATGACGGTCGCCGCCGCCCGCGAGGTGCTCGCCGCCGCACCCGGCATCCGCATCGTCGATGACCGCGCGCATAACCACTTCCCGATGCCCAACGAGGCGAGCGGCCAAGGCGACGTGCTGGTCGGCCGCCTGCGCGAGGATGCGTCGGACCCGTCGGGGCGCTCGATCGCCATGCTGGTGGCGGGGGATCAGTTGCTGAAGGGGGCGGCGTTGAATGCGGTGCAGATCGCGGAGGCGTTGATCCGAAAGTAAGGGAAGCAAGCGCTCCTTTTTTGAAAAAAAGGAGCAAAAAACTTTTATCCGTTTGCTGCGGAGTCTTCCCGGAGGGCCGCGAACCGGACGGATGGAAAGTTTTTGCTTCTTTTTTCAGAAAGCAGCGCTTGCTTCCTGCAACCCTCCACCGTGATCAATGCTGGCGGAGCGCGAGCCCGCCCTATAATTGAACGCGATGGCCCCTCCGACGCCCGCGCCGCGCCTGAGCCTGCCCGCGGCGCCCGCCGTGGTGGCCGGGGTTGGGCGCGCCTCCATCGTCACCGAGGACGGCGAGGTGCTCGATCTCACCTCGGACGAGGCGGCGCGGCATCTGCGCGCCGGCCCGCCGCCGCTGCTGGTGCACGCGCCGGCCACCTTCAAGCGGCTCGGGCTGCAATCCATGCCGGCGCTTGATCTGCTGGAACTCTTCGCCTTCGCCATGCCCGGCCGCACCGCCGCGCCAACCCCGCGCGGCCTCGCCCTCGCGCTCGACCTCGCGCCCCCCGGCCATGGCAACGAGGCGGCGGCGCTGATGCTCGGCGAGATCGCGCTCTCCCTGCTGTCCCACCTCGCCGCCGGCCGCGATCTCGCGGTCAACCGCGACGCCGCGGGGCTGGCGGCGCGCATGGGGCAGATCGGCTGGGACTGGGCGCCCTTCGTCATGGCCGCGCTGGGGCGACCGGGGGCGGCGCCCTCGATCACGGCCTTGCAGGTCTGGAAGCGCCTGCCGGAATGGGAGGAGGAGGCGCCGCCGCCGCCGCCCGCGTCTTTCCCGGTGCCCCCCGCCGATGCGCGCGCCCGGCTGGCGACCATCCTCGGCCCCGGCGCCGAGCAGCGGCCCGGCCAGGCCGACTACGCCGCCGCCGTCGCCGCCGCCTTCGCCCCGCGCGACGTCGTCGGTGAGCCGCATGTGGTGCTGGCCGAGGCCGGCACCGGCACCGGCAAGACGCTCGGCTACATCGCGCCGGCGAGCCTCTGGGCGGAGCGCAACAAGGGCGCCGTCTGGGTCTCCACCTTCACTCGCCACTTGCAGCGCCAGGTGGAAAGCGAACTCGCCCGCCTGGTGCCGGACCCCGCGGAGCGCCGCCGCCGCGTGGTGGTGCGCAAGGGCCGCGAGAACTATCTCTGCCTGCTCAACCTCGAGGACGCGGTGGGGGCCGCCTCCTCCGGAGGGATGCCGCAATCCCTCATCCCCGTCGCGCTGATCGCCCGCTGGGCGGCGGTGACCTCCGATGGCGACATCCAGGGCGGCGACCTGCCGGGCTGGTTCGCCGAGCTGTTCGGCGGCGCCCTGCTGTGGAGCCTGGCCGACCGTCGCGGCGAATGCATCCACGCGGGCTGCCCGCATTGGCGCCGCTGCTTCATCGAACACACCATCCGCCGCGCCCGCACCGCCGATGTGGTGGTGGCCAACCACGCGCTGGTGATGGCGCAGGCGGCCTGGGGTGGGATTGACGACGCCACCGTGCCCACCCGCTACGTGTTCGACGAAGGCCATCACGTGTTCGACGCCGCGGATGGCGCCTTTTCCGCCGAGTTGTCGGGCATCGAAGCCGCCGAACTCCGCCGCTGGCTGCTCGGCGCCGAGGGCGGCCGCTCCCGCGCGCGCGGCTTGCGGCGCCGGCTGGAAGAGGTGGTCGCCGGGCACGACAAGCTGGAGGCGCCGCTGGAAGCCGGCTTGCAGGCCGCCCGCGCGCTCCCGGCCGGCGGCTGGGCGGCGCGGCTGTCGGAGGATCTGCCGGCCCTGGCCGGCGAGCGGCCCAACCCCACCGAGGCCTTCCTGCATGCCGCCCGGCAGCAGATCCTGGCCCGCACCGAAGATGAATCAGGCTACGCCGGCTCCCGCGAAACCGACCTCTACCCCGCCGGCCCCGG
>CAIYPH010000732.1 GCA_903928045.1 uncultured Rhodospirillales bacterium | reverse complement strand
GTCCAGCAGCTCGCGGTGCCCCTCCTCGAGCAGCGAGCCGAGGTCGGCTACGAGCAGGTGGTACCCGGCGCGCTGCGCGCCCTCGAGGAGCTCGCCCGCTTCTGCCGCGACGGCACCACCCTGCTCCAGGGCCAGGCCGCCATTGATTTCTACCGCAACACCGGCACCTGCATGGGCGGCTACCTCGAAGTCGCCGCCGCCGCCGGCGCCGACATCACCGTCCCGGTGACCGCTGCCGCGCCACCCTCCGGCCGCGTCGATACGGAAGCCTACGAAACTTTCTGCACCCTCATCACCTCCGAAGTCGCCCAAGGCGGCTACGACGGCATCATGCTCGACCTCCACGGCGCCATGGCCGTCGAGACTTTCGAGGACGGCGAAGGCGAACTCCTCCGCCGCATCCGCGCCATCGACCGCACAACCCCCATCTGCGTCGCCTACGACATGCACGCCAACGTCTTCGCCGACATGGTCGAAAACGCCGACATCGTCGCCGGCTACCACACCTACCCGCATATCGACATGAAGGAGACCGCCATCCGCGCCGCCCGCGCCCTCCTCGACGTCATTGCCGGCAAAACCAAACCCACCACCGCCTGGGGCAACCTCCCCATGCTCCCCCACGTGATGAGCCAGGGCACCCACATGTTCCCCAACCGGGACCTCCAGGCCATGTGCGCCGCCTGGGAAGCCTCCGGCCGCGCCATCGCCGCCTCCCTCTTCGTCGGCTTCCCCCACGCCGACGTCCCCATGGCCGGCCTCTCCGCCGTCGTCGTCACCAACAACAACCCGGCCGACGCCCAGGCCATGGCCGACGAACTCCTCGCGCTTGCCTGGTCCGCCCGCGAGGCCTTCACCTTCAAGATCGAGCCCCTCGAAGACTCCGTCGCCCGCGCCAAGCAACTCGGCGAACAAGGCCCCGGCGTCGTCCTGCTCGACCATTTCGACAACTGCGCCTCTGGCGGCACCATGGACACGACAGACGTGCTCCGCGAAATCCTCCGCCAGGAACTGGACGACGTCGTCTTCTTCGGCATCTACGACCCCGACGCCGTCAAGCAAGCCGCCGCCGCCGGCATCGGCCAGGACGTCGAGCTCGACATCGGCGCCAAACTCGAAATGCCCTCCCTCCAATCCGGCAGCCGCCCGCTGCACGTCGCAGGCCGCGTCCGCACCATCTCCGCCGGCTACTACCGCGCCACCGGCGGCCTCACCCCCGGCCTGCAAGTCTACATGGGCAACACCGTCGTGCTCGATACCGGCCGCGTCCAGATCGTCCTGCTCTCCCGCCACATCGAGCCCACCGCCCAGGAAATGATGCGCATCCTCGGGATCGACCCCGCAACCAAACGCTTCATCGCCATCAAAAGCCGCGTCCACTGGCGCGCCGACGTCGGCAAACTCGCCCGCGAAATCGTCGAATGCGCCGGCGTCGGCGTCTGCACCTCCGACTACGGCCAACTCACCTTCCGCAACGTCCGCCGGCCGATCTATCCGCTCGATCCGGAGATGGTGTTGCAGGGCTGATCAAGGCGCCGACCTCTCCCGCGTCTGCGGGAGAGGGTCCATCCCACGGAGACTGCGGAGGACATTTCCCAACCAGCTGGGTTCTTGCTAACCTGACCTATGCCCACGGCTCTCCGCCTC
>CAIYPH010000731.1 GCA_903928045.1 uncultured Rhodospirillales bacterium | reverse complement strand
CCGATCCTCAAGGTCGCACTGGCCGCTCATGGCGCCAGGCACACCATCAAACCAGTTCTTGCACGGCAGAGCGCCGCAGCATAACGTCCAAACCAGCAGCGCTCGATCGGCCAATTTCAACAGAGATCGGGACATCCCCCGAGGTAGTTCTTGCAATCCAACCCCACGATTTACCACCACTGGCATCGCTGGATTGTGCGCGATACGTTCGCGCATTGCTCTTGCCGTCAGTAGTATGGCCTCAGCCTAGTTCGCCGTGACGCCGGCGAGTTCCTCAGCGATGATTGCGCCTATGGTGTCGCAATCGCCAACCGAGAGGCCCAGAGGGATACGCATATCGCAGAGGCGGTCTAGAATGCCGTGCGTCTGTGGCGGAGTATGCGCATCCTTCAGGTAGTGCCATTGCTCGGATAAAGAGGTGTATCCGATTGCCTCGCGGTTCCCGAACCACTTGAGAAACACACCCCGCCGGCGGCAACCGTTCATGAATCCCTGAAATGCCGTCTCATCGAGACCGTGCACCGTGAACTGGATGGAACTCTGCACATAAGCCTCGGCTTGCGGCCGCGTCGGCAGCCTGATCCGCGCGACCTGGCTCAGGCGAGCTGCTAGGCGGTCATGCCGGTCATTCCATATCCGAGCGCGATCCACGAGCTCGTGTAGTTGCGGTCGAACGATGGCAGCCACGAGATTTGACATGCGCAGCGAGTAGTTCGGCGTCACGTCCTTCCAGCGGGCGAACACGGCATCGGACGGGCGCCGACGGTGTTGCCGGTACAGCATGTAGCTACCCGAATGGAGAATAGCCCGTGCCGCGATGTCCTCATCGTTGGTAACCAGCAGTCCGCCTTCGCCGCCGTTTGCGTGCTTGTAGGCTTGCAGGCTGAAGCAGCCGACCCTGCCGAAGGTCCCAGATGCCTGACCGGCCCACGACGCCCCCATCGTGTGGGCGCAGTCCTCGATGACGATAATGCCAAGCCGCTCGGTCAATGCCATCAGAGCGGTCATGTCCGCACTATGCCCGCGCATATGAGAGAGCAGGAGAACCCTGGCCCCGGTCAACACTGCCTTCGCTTCAAGATCCTGAAGGTCGATGGTCAGGTCCGGCGTGATCTCGACAAGGACGTGCTCAGCCCCCGCATGCGCGATGGCCCCAGGAACGGGCGCCAAGGTGAAGGCGTTCATCAGTACCTTGTCGCCGGGCTTCACGCCTGAGCAAATCAGAGCCAGGAACATCGTGCTGCCGCAGGAATTGGCGGCCACGCAATATTTCATGCCGACCCGGTCCGCGAATTCATCCTCAAGCAACGAAACATCGGATGCATCGCCGAGCGTCTCGCCGTAGCGATGCAACCAGCCGGAGCTCAACAACTCGTTGACTCGGGCAATGCCGGCCTCGGGAATGTCCGGCGGCTGCGACAGATTGATTTCGATTCGGCTTTCACCCCGATGTTCATTCACCGCTCATGCCTCCACAGTCTTGCCGCGATCATCCTGAATACCGGGGAAATACTTCTCGAGCCGCACGTCGGCCGAACGCGCGTGTCCCTCCATGCCTTCCGCCCGCGAAATGCGTGCTGTCGCCAAGGCAACGTCGCGCGAGCCTGCGCGGGTCATCCGCTGCCACGAAAGCGGTTTGAGGAATTTATGCACCGAGAGACCCGCTGAATATCGGCTGGCAGTCTTGGTCGGCAAGATGTGGTTCGGGCCAGCGGCCTTGTCACCAAAGGCGACCGTGGTTTCCTCGCCCAAGAATAGCGAGCCGTAATTAGTCATATTGGCGAGCCACCAGTCGAGGTCACTGGCCTGCACCTGCAGATGCTCGGCGGCATACCGGTCGGCGACCTCCACCAGTTCCTCGCGCGTCGACGCGACGATCACTTCACCGTAGTCACGCCACGCAGCACCGGCGGCGTCCCGCGCGGTTGGGGGCAGGGTTGCGAGCAGTTCGGGCACACGGCGCATGACATCCTCGGCGAGTTGCCGCGACGTTGTGAACAACCAGGCTGGGCTCTCATGGCCATGCTCGATCTGGGCGACAATGTCCGCGGCGACGATGCCGGGATCAGCCGTGTCATCGGCAATAATGGCGACTTCCGACGGACCTGCGAACACGTCGATCCCGACCTGACCGTTCATCAGGCGCTTGGCTTCGGCCACGAACTTGTTGCCTGGTCCGACGATGATGTCGGCAGGTTGTCCGGTGAACAGGCCTTTCGCCATCGCAGCGATTGCCTGCACGCCGCCGAGTGTCATGATCACGTCCGCCCCTGCGGTCAGCATGGCGTAGAGCACGAACGGATGGATGCCTTCGCCGTCATAGGGTGCCGAACAGGCAATCACGGTCCTCACCCCTGCGGCACGAGCCGTAGCGATCGACATATAGGCAGAGGCGATGTGGGCGTAGCGCCCAGTCGGCACATAACAGCCTGCCACGTTCATCGGCACCAACTTTTGCCCGGCGACCGTGCCGGGAGACAGTTCTACCTCAAAGTCCTGAACGCTCGCGCGCTGCGCCTCGGCGAACCGGCGCACGCGCGCCGTGGCATAGTCGATGTCTGCCTTGAGCCCGCCAGGCAGATCGCGCACCCTGCGTTCGGCTTCCGCGCGGTCAACCACGATGTCGCCGGACCACCGGTCGAGCCTCAGCGCGTAGTCGCGCACTGCCGACTCGCCACCAGCCAAAATCGCCTTCAGCAT
>CAIYPH010000730.1 GCA_903928045.1 uncultured Rhodospirillales bacterium | reverse complement strand
GGCGGCGTGCACCAAGAACGACAGGGAGTAAGCAATGTCCAAAAGCAGGATTTCCGCGGGACCTCAGGCCTTTGCCAAGGGCACCGGCCGGCGCGATCTGCTCAAATACACCCTTGCCGCCGGGGCCGCCGGCATCGGCGCACGCAGCGCCCGGGCGCAGGCGCCGGTCTCCCTCACCATGGCGATCTGGGGCGACCGCACCTCGGAAATCGCCCACCGCAATGTCATTGCTAAATACCAGCAACAGAAGCCGAACGTCGATATCAAGCTGGAGGTCACACCGTTCGGGCAGTTCTACCAGCAGATCGACACCAGGCTCGCCGGCCGCCAGGCGCCGGACATGTTTCGCATCCAGTATCAGCAGGTCGGGCGCTACGCCAACGGGCGAACCGTTGTCGACCTCTCGCCTTACCTCCCCGCCGATTACGGCAGCGCGTTCATGCCCGCGATGTGGCAGGCGGTAAACTATGCCGGCAAGGCGTTCGCCATGCCTTACCACACGGACACGATCGCGCTGTTCTACAACGTCCCGCTGTTCGAAAAATTGGGCATCGTTGCCCCGACCAGCCTGGACAAGAGCTGGACCTGGGCCGAGTACACCGACATCGCCAGGCGGATCAAAAAGGATGGCGGGTTGCCCTACGCCACCGCGATGATCTGGCAGACTTCCAATGCCTATCGCTGGCTGCCATTCCTCTACCAGCACGGCGGCAGGGTGCTGGAGGACGACTTCAAGACGCCGCTGATCGGATCCAGGCTCGGGATCGAGACGATCGCCTGGACGCAGTCCTTCTTCAAGGAAGGGTTGTCGCCCGCCTCGACATCGATCAAGAGCAACGAGCAGCCACAGAACCTGTTCGCCAACGGCACGTTGGGCATGTATCTCGGTGGCGACTGGCATATGTCGTTCCTACGCGACAACATGACCACGCCCTGGAACGTCACCTACATGCCGCGCGATGTCGCAATGGCGTCCGACATGGGCGGGAACTGCATCGCGGTGTCGCGCGACTGTAAGGTGCCTGAGGTCGCGGCGGACTTCCTCAAGTTCCTTGCCAGCGAGCAATCCATGCGTGACTTCGCCCGCGATGGCGCGTTGCTGCCGATCAGGACCTCGCTCGCGCACGAAAACCTGCAGTACAGCTACCGGCCGGACGCGATGAAGGTGTTCATCGAGCAAGCAACGACAATCCCCGAGAACCTTGCCCGCACCGTCGGGCTGCCGATCTGGTCGAGGATCAACCAGCGTCTGGCCGATCAACTCGACCTGGCCTTCACCTCCGACCAGTCCGCGGAGACCACGGCCCGCAACATCGACGCCGCGATCCGCGTCATCACCGGGGCCTGAGCCATGGCCGCCGCACCGCGTCGGCCGGGATCACCGGGGAACGGCCTGCGGCGGCGCGTCTTTCGCATCCGGCGGAGTAGCCCGCAGGGCCTGGTGCCCTACATCTTCATCGCCCCGAACCTGCTGCTGTTCTCGCTGTTCATGCTGTTCCCGCTTTGCTACGCAATGTTCATCAGCCTGCATGACTGGGACCTGGTCGGCGACACCAGCTTTGCGGGGCTCGCCAACTATTCCCGTCTGGTCACCGACCCTTTGTTCTGGACCGCCCTGCGGCAGACGCTTTTGTATGCAGGCGGTGCGGTTCCGGCCAGCCTGGCCCTGGGCATGCTTGCGGCCGTGGGGCTGAACCAGCGGATGCCCGGACGCATTTTCATGCGGAGCATCTTCTTCATGCCCGTCGTCGTCTCCGGCGTCGCCACCGCCGTGATCGCGTCGTGGTTGTTCAACGACAACTACGGCGTGATCAATGCGCTGCTGGAGCGGGCCGGCCTGTCGCGCGTCAACTGGCTGTCCTCGCCGTCCTGGGCGTTGCCGTCGCTGATCATCACCACGCTCTGGCTGCGCGTCGGCTTCTGCATGATCATCTACCTCGCCGCCCTGCAATCGATCCCGCGCACCTATTACGAGGCCGCGCGCATCGACGGCGCGTCGGCGTTGCAGCAATTCATCCACATCACCTGGCCCCTGCTGCGCCCGGCGACCTTCCTGCTGCTGATCATCAATGTGATCTACTCGTTTCACGTCTTCGATCTTGTTTTCGTGATGACCGGCGGCGGCCCCGGCTTTTCGACGACGGTGCTGGTGCAGTACATCTTCAACCTGGCGTTCGCCTCCTCGGAGATGGGCTACGCGAGCGCCATGGGCATCGCGCTCTACGCCCTCATCCTGGCCTTCACCGTCCTGCAATGGCTGGCGGGAAGGCGATCCGAAGTGGCGATGGGGGGCGGTTGATGGCGCGGATACGCTCCTTCCCGCTGGTGGCGTGGCTGCTGCTCGCGTGTGGCACCCTGGTGATGGCGAGCCCGATCTACTGGATGCTCGCGACCGCGCTGCGGCCCCGCGCCGAGGTGTTCGCCGCGCAGCCCAGCCTGTGGCCGAGCCGGTTGGTGTGGAGCAACATCGGCGCCGTCTTCACCCAGTATCCCACGCTGCAATGGCTCGCCAACACCGCGACGATCGCCGTCATCGCGGTCGCCATCACGGTGACGATCAATCTGGCCTGTGGCTACGCCTTCGCCAAGTTCCGCTTCCCCGGCCGCGACGTGCTGTTCTTCCTGATCCTCAGCGCCCTGATGATCCCGATCCAGGTCATCCTCGTCCCCGAGTTCCTGGTGGTCAGCTGGTTCGGGCTGCTGAACACCAACTGGGGCGTGATCCTGCCGCGCTGTACCGAGGCGTTCGGCATCTTCATGACACGGCAGTTCATGCTGAGCCTTCCCGACGAACTGATCGAGGCGGGCCGGCTCGACGGCGCCGGCGAATTGCAGATTTTCTGGCGCATCGTCCTGCCGTTGTCGCGGCCGCTGATCGCCGTCCTGGTGGTGTTCACCTTCATGTGGCGCTGGAACGATTTTGCCTGGCCGCTGGTGGTGCTGACCGACCAGCAGCACTTCACCATCCAGCAGGGATTGAACCTGTTGAAGGGCGATCCCAACCCGAACTGGCCGCACATCATGTCGCTCGCGTTGATCTCGATCGCGCCGATGCTGGCGATTTTCGTCGCCTGCCAGCGTTTCATCGTCCAAGGCGTCGCCAACACCGGCCTCAAATGACCCGCTTCGCGCAACCATTCTCTCCGAAGGAGCCAAGACCATGACCAAGATCGCGATGATCGGTGCCGGGAGCGTCGTCTTCGTCAAGAACCTGCTCACCGACATCCTGGATTTTCCCGAACTTCGCGACGCGACGATCGCGTTGCACGACATCGACAAGGAGCGCCTGGAGACCGCCGGCATGATGGCGCGCTGGACCGCCGCGCAGTTCGGCGCCAGTGCCCGCATCGAGGAACACGCCGACCGCCGGGCCTGCCTCGACGGCGCGGATTTCGTCATCAACATGGTGCTGATCGGCGGCACCGAGGCGATCGTTCCCGAGTTCGACATCCCGGAGAAATACGGCCTGAAGCAGACCATCGCCGACACGGTCGGGATCGGCGGCATCTTCCGCGGCTTGCGCACCATCCCGTTCATGCTGGAGATGGTGCA
Organism: uncultured Rhodospirillales bacterium; assembly: GCA_903928045.1. Next base: position 9,739 of record CAIYPH010000730.1, on the reverse strand, counting down.
GGACATGCGTGAGGTCTGCCCGGACGCCCTGCTGCTTAACTACACCAATCCGATGAGCATCCTGACCTGGGCTGTCTATAAGGCGTTTCCTGCGCAGCGCGTCGTCGGCCTGTGCCACAACGTGCAATACACCTCGCGCGACCTGGCATCCTATCTCGGCGTCGACCTCAGCCGGCTGAGCTATGATTGCGGCGGCATCAACCACATGACGTGGTTCCTGCGCCTCGAGATCGATGGTGTAGACGCATACCCCCGCCTGCGCGAGGCCATGAACAACCCGGCCATCTTCGCCCGCGACAAGGTGCGCTTCGAGATGATGCGCCAACTCGGGTGGTTCGTCAGTGAATCGAGCCGGCATTGCGCCGAGTATGTGCCGTATTTCCTCAAGAACGCCGACGCGATCAGGGAGTACGACATCCCCGTCGGCGACCTGAAGAACCGCTCCGCGCAGAAGATCGCCCGCTACCAGGAAAGCCGCCGGATGTTGCTGGCGGGCGAGCCCTTGCCGCTGGAGCGCAGCATGGAATACGGCTCGAACATCATCCACGCGATGGTCACCAACCGGCCGCAGCTCATCTATGGCAACGTCATGAACACCCATCTGATCGAGAACCTGCCGGAAGGGTGTTGCGTGGAAGTGCCGGTCGTCGTCGATCGCAATGGGCTGCGCCCATGCCATGTCGGCACCTTGCCGCCGGAACTGGCGGCCCATTGCGCGCCGCATGTCTTCGTCCAGGACCTCGTCGTGCGCGCGGCGCTGGATGGCGACCGGGAGAGGGTGTACCGCGCCGCGATCCTCGACCGGCACGCGGCCGCCGTGCTGACGCTGCCGCAGATCCGCGCGATGGTCGACGAACTGATCGACGTACAGGGCCCGGCGCTGCCGAAGGGCATTGCCCGCACGCAGTCGCTATCCGCCGCCGCAGAATAACAACGCGACACGACAGATATGGGAGGCTCGCATGAGCAAAACCGGATCACCGCCGGGCATCAGCCGGCGCCGTACCGTCGGAGCCCTCGCGGGCGCCGGATTGAGCCTTCCCATCATTCTTTCGCCGGTGCGGGGAAACAGCCAGGCCAGGACCGAGATCACCTTGGCGATATGGGGCGACAAAGGCTCGGTCACTGCTTATGAAAATGTGATTGCGAAATACAAGACCGTGCGCCCCGATGTGGCGGTCAAGTTCGAGGTCACGCCGTTCGGGCAGTATTATCAGCAGATCGACACCAGACTGGCCGGGCGGCAGGCCCCGGACCTGTTCCGGGTCGAGTTCCAGGTCGTCGGCCGCTATGCCAGGAGCCGGGCGCTCATGGATCTGACGCCGCATCTGCCAGCCGATTTCGGCAGCGCGTTCCCGGCCGCCTTCTGGCAGGCCGTGAACCTGGACGGGCGGACATTCGCCATCCCGCAGAACACCGATACGCTGGCGGTGTTCTACAACGTCGACATCTTCAACCGGCTGGGCATCCGTATTCCAGCGGGCCTGGCCGAAAGCTGGTCCTGGGCCGAGTTCATGGACATTGCCCGCCTGTTGCGAGCCCGCGGCGGTGTGCGGTACAGTTTCGCGATGCTGTGGCAAAATTCCCAGGCCTATCGCTGGCTGCCGTTCCTGTATCAACACGGCGGCCAATTGCTCAGCAACGATCTCAAGACACCGGAGATCGAGAGCGCCAAAGGCATCGAAACGATTGCCTGGACGCAGAATTGGTTCAAGGAGGGACTGGTTCCGCCCAACACCGCGGTGAAAAGCAACGAACAGCCGCAGGCGCTGTTCGCGAACGGAACCCTCGGCATGTATATCGGCGGCGACTGGCAGATGCCTTATCTCGACCAGAATTCGCCCGATGTCCGGTGGAATGCGACCTACATGCCGCGCGACGTCGCTATGGCCTCCGACCTGGGGGGCTCCTGCACGGCGGTCTGGCGGGAGACCAGGAATCCCGAAGCCGTCATGGACTTCCTGAAATTCCTCACCAGCGAGACAGTACAGCGCGACTTCACGCTCGATGGGCAGTTCCTGCCGGTGCGGAGCGCGCTGATCGACGGCAAGCTCGCCTACGCCTCGCGTCGCGACGCGCGGAAAGTGTTCCTGGAACAGGCCACGACCGTGCCGCCGCATCTGGTGCAGACCGTCGTGCTTCCCAGCTTCAGTCGCATCAATCAGCGCCTCGCCGACCAGCTTGACCTTGCGTTCACGTCCGGCCAGAGCGCCGAACTGACCGCGAAGAACATCGGTGCAACGATCAGCACGATCCTGCGGACATGACCGGCAACCGACCCAGCCCAACCTCGGCAAGGAAGACACCAGTGGCGAACGATCGTGGCTCAAGTCGCAAACATCCGCCGGCCGAGCTGCTGGTGCTGTTCGGCACGCGCAGGGGAGGGCCGGGGATCGGGTTCTCGGTTGCCAGGTTCAATCTCGAAACCGGCGCGCTGAGCGCACCGGAACTCGTGGCCGAGGCGCCGCTGCCGGCGTATTTCGTCATCTCTCCCGACCAGCGCTTTCTCTATACCTGCAACTCCGGCGACAGTTTCCACGGCAGGCCCAACGGCGGCATCAGCGCCTATACACTGGACGCCCGCACCGGAGGGTTGAGCTTCATCAATGCGGTGTCCGCCGAGGGGTTGGATCCGAGCTACATCACGCTGGACCGGCCGGGCACCCATGTGCTGGTTGCCAACTACAAGAGCGGCAATTTCGTCATTTACGCCGTGCTGCCCGACGGATCGCTCGGGGCGCGGACGGACCTTGTCCAACACACCGGATCGAGCATTCATCCGATACGCCAGCTGCATGCGTTCGCGCATTCGATCATCGAAGACCCTTCCGGCCGCTTCGTGCTGGTGGCTGACCTCGGCATCGATAAGCTGCTAGTTTATCGGTATGATAACACCACAGGCACCGTTACATCCAACGACCCCCCGGGTGTCGATGTCACACCCGGCGACGGGCCGCGCCATGTGTCCTTTCATCCGAACGGACGCTGGGCTTATCTCGTGGCTGAGATGGGCAGCAGCGTTCACGTCTTCGAATGGCATGCCGACACCGGGACATTGGTCCCGATCGAACGCAGCTCGACGCTGCCGGACGATTTCGCAGGGGTAAGCACGACGGCCGAGATCCGCGTGCATCCGAACGGGAAATTCGTTTACGTCACCAATCGCGGGCTCAACTCGCTGGCCATCTTTGCGATCGATCAGCAGACGGGCCGGCTGACCCTATTCGACCAGGTGCCGACACGGGGAGAAAAGCCGCGCAATTTCGAGTTCTCGCCAGACGGATCGTGGTTGATCGTTACCAATCACGACAGTCACAATGCGACGGTGTACTCGCTGAACCAGGACACCGGCCGTCTGACGCAGGTCGGCGACCCCGTTGCTATGCCGTATCCTTACTGTCCGCGCTTCCTGGCGTTCCAATCGGACCTTTGATCCGCGGAGACGCCCCATGAACGTCATCACCTCTGTCGCCATCGTCGGCAACGGCACAGCTGCCGCCGGTGCAGAGCCGGAGATCGCGGGCCAAGACTCCGGTTGCCGCCAGGGCCGCGGCAGCGGGCGCATCGACGTGGTAACCGGCAGGCAGCGCCGAGGCGCTACTTCGAACCAGGCCAGCAGGGTTTTGCGTGGTGCATCAAGTCGGTCGGCAATACCAGCCTGCTCAGACTCGGCTTGCAGTCCCGGCTACCTCGTCGCGCATGCGCCGATACGGACCTGGGTTTGCGGACCGGTCGGATCGTCGAACGGTATAACCGGGATCAGCACGTCCTGGAACCCCAGTACGCTCCAGGCGATGCTGGGGATCCGGGTCAGTGCCAGCAACAGGACGGCGGTCGCGGCGATAGCCGCTTCGATCTTCTCGCCAGTCATACTGCCGGAGAGGTCGACCAGGAGAACCGCGGCAAGCCCTGGGCGGGTTTCCTCGCGACGCTGCCAGACCTGCGTGCTGGGGTGCCCTTCAGCCTGGGCACGCAAAACACGGGGTAGGTCGAGCCTGGGCCTGGCATGCCAGCCGCCGCGCCTGCGCCGACGCTGACGCGGTGGCGCCATCCGGAGCGCCTCCTCCACGGCACGGTCGTCGGCGGCCCTGGGACTGGCCTGCGGCACGCATGTGCCGGCCCGGGCGATGCCGCCGGGTGGAGGGGCGTCGTCGATATAGCGGCGGAACAGACTGGCGGCGCAGGCGGCGTATTCGCTGGAGACCTCCTCCGGCGGCCGGGCATCCGGCGGTATTGAACGACGGCGGCGCCTCGCCGGACGCGATTGCGGCATCCCGCGCCTGCCGCGCACCGTCCGCCAGCAGCTTCGACAGCGCCGCTGGCGGGATGAGCTTGTCGACGTTCAGCACGACGGAGCGGCGCACGACTGTCATGCACCGGCCTCCTTCGAGTGGATAAGATAATCAGCACTGACCGTGGGAACCTGGTGACTTCGACGGCTATTACGGTGTCAATCCGGCATTTTTTCAAACAGCCGAGATTGCGACGTCGCGCCGGCTGTTTCGGCAGATCCCGGGTGCGATTGTGAATAGGCGTTGGGTTTCGACGCCGACCGGTACGCCAAGCGCTTGATCAAATCGACTTGGGAGAGGTCACAGTGCGGCGTCGGTTCACGATGAGACGCCTTCAGTCATTCAGCTTTTGGTGATGCCGGCATACTGCGTGTAGTCGGGGATGACACCGATGCTTAGGCCCGAAACCGCCCGACGCAGCCCGGCGATTTCGGTGCGTTGCAGCAGAAAGATCAGCGGCGCGCGCTCCAGCACGGAGCGCTGCATGTCCCGATAGATGTCCAGTCGGCGCGCAGTATCGTTTTCCCGAGCGGCCGCGACGGACTGGGCGGTTAGTTCGGCATCGGCGAAATGGCAGCGCCACGCCATGTTCTTTAGCTTCGCCGCGTCTGAATCATCGACACTCTGGCTGAACCATTGGGCGTTCGAGTTCGCATCGAGGTAGTCGGTGCTCCAGCGTTGCAAGGCGAGCTGAAAATTGCGCGATCGCGTCTTGGTGATCACCTGATTGGTGCTGCCGCCGAGCAGTTCCACCCGGACGCCGATCTCGCGCAGATTCGCCTGGATCACCTGCGCGATGTCGTTTTGGGGCGAGTCGGTCACATAGTCCATGGTCACGGCGAATCCGTCGGCCAGTCCGGCCTGGGCGAGCAGTTCGCGGGCCCGCGCGACGTCCTTGCGGTAGGGCGCAGCACCCAACGCCCCGGGCAGGCCCTGCGGCAGGAAGCTTTGTTCAACGACCCAGGTCTGTGGCGTGATGGTCCGGGCGATGCCCTCGTAGTCAATTGCCCATTTCAGGGCCTGCACGACCTGCGGTTTGGCGAGCTCCGGCATCGCACGATTGGCGGCGATGTACAGCGAGGTTCCCTGCCGCGCGGCAGCGGTGTGAAGGTTGGCGTCACCAGCGAGGCTCTTGAGCTCGTCCGCGCCGAGGTCGCGCGCGATGTCGATATCGCCCTGCCTGAGTTGCAGGTATTGCGCCGCCGGGTCGGGTAGGTGGCGGATCGCGATGCGGCTGGTGCGCGCGCGCGGCACTGCGCGCGGGTTGGCCATCAGCGTCACGAATTCCGAGGGCGCCCAGTTGCTGACCCGATAGGGCCCAGCGCCGGCGGTCGTGCGTTTAAGCCAGGCATTGCCGAGGTCGCCGTCCTGCTCATGTGCCAGCACCGCCGCGCGTTCGACGATCCCGCCCACGGTGGCCGAAAGGCAGTTCAGCACAAAGCTGGTCGCGCGAGGTTCCGGCAGGTCGATCACCAGGGTGCCAGGCCCGGCGGCGCGGATCAGCCGGGCGACATTTTCGGCTGTGAAGCCGAACTGGGTGAGCAGCATGGAGGGGGATTTGGCGAGCCGCACGACCCGTTGGAGCGAGAACGCGGCATCCTCGGCGGTGACCGCGTTGCCAGTCTCGAAAACCACGTCGCTGCGCAGCGTGAAGGTGATGCGCGAACCGTCGAGGCTGACCTCCCAGCGTTCGGCGAGATCGGCGACCAGCCGGTTGGGATCGGTGGGATCGCCGAGGACGAGACGGCGGTAGCAATTGGCAATGATCTCGGTCGAGGAGAATTCATAGGCTTCGGCGGGGTCGAAGCTGACGATATTGCCGATATGCTTGCCCATCACGGCAATATCGGCGGGAGTGGCCGCCGCGGCGGCGCGGGCGACCGCAAGGGTGGTGACACTCAGCAGCGCGCGCCGGGTGATCATCGATCCTCGTCCTTTTGCATTGCTCGTCGCATAGCCGGAGCATAGTTTTGTCGTATTCGCTTTGGCGGTCAACAGGATGCGGCCGCGGGGAGGAAAGCCCATGCGCGAGATTGAGGTGTTGGCAGTGGCGGCCGGCGCTGCGGGCGCCCGCCCTCAGAGGGAGGACCGCGACGCCTGGCTGGTTCTCCTGCCACCGCGCACCGCGCCGGATCTGGTCGCCAAGGCCCGCGCGTGGCGCGACGCGCTGGAACTGGACGCGCCGCCACCGCCGGCGGCGGAACGCCTGGCGCGGCTCCGCCAGGAACTGGCACGGCGCGGCGTCGACGGCTTCGTGATGCCGACCGCCGACTCTTACATGGCCGATTACAGCAACCGGCCGCTGCGGGAGCAGCGCATGGCCTGGTTGACTGGCTTTACCGGCAATGTGGCCACGCTGGTGTTGCTCGGCGAGGCCGCGCTGCTGTTCGTCGATGCGCGCTATCGCATCCGCCAGCCGGGAACGCTGGATCTGTCCGTGTTCGGGCTGCGCATCGTGCAGGATCAGAGCGTGGAGGACTGGCTCACGGCGAATCTTCGCCCCGGGCAGTCCCTCGGCTACGATCCGCGGCTGCATCTGGCAGATGATCGCTCGGCACTGGCGGATACCTGTGCGCGGGCCGGGGCCGGCATGGTGGCGCTCGCGGCCAATCCCGTGGATGCGATCTGGTCCGAGCAGCCGGCCGCGCCGATGTGGCCGGTGACGCCGCACCCGATCGCCTATGCCGGGCAACTGGCTGGCGAAAAGATAGCGATGGTTGCGGCGCAGTTGCTGGGCGGGAAGGTTGATGTTGCGGTTCTGGCGGATCCGACCTCGACGATGTGGCTGCTCAATCTGCGTGGCGGTGATGTCGGCAGCACGCCAATGGCGCTGTGCCGGTCGCTACTCTGGGCCGGCGGATCGGTCGACCTGTTTATCGACCGGCGTAAGATGACCGCATCCGCGACGGACTCGCTTCCTAGCTCGGTCCGGCTGCGCGACGAAGCGGAATTTACCGATGCGCTCACTGACCTGTCCGGCCGGCGTGTTCTGCTGGACCCGACGCAGGCCAGTGCCTGGATCTTCGACCTTGTGGCCGGAAGCGGTGCGGCAATCCTGCGCCGCGCGGATCCCTGCGCGATTCCCCGGGCGTGCAAGAATCCGGTGGAAATCGCTGGATCGCGGGCGGCGCATCACCGCGATGGCCTGGCCGTGGTGCGCTGGCTCCACTGGCTGACGGAGACCGGCGCGGAGGGGAATATCAGCGAGTGGGATGTGCTGGAAAAACTGCGCGCCTGTCGCCGGGCGCTGCCGCTGCACCAGGGCCCGAGCTTCGAAGCGATCGGCGCCGCCGGCGCGAATGGTGCCGCGTTGCACTATCGGCCGCGCCGGGACGACGCACGGCTGTTGGCGCCGGGCGACCTGTTTCTCTGCGATTCCGGCGGCCAGTTCCTGGACGGCACCACCGACATCACCCGGGTCGTCGCCATCGGCGATCCGCCGCGCGAGGCGATGCGCGACTACACGCTCGTGCTGCGCAGCCATATCGCCTTCAGCACCTGCCGGTTTCCCGCGGGGACAACGGGCCAGCAACTCGACACGATCGCGCGCCAGCCGCTCTGGGCCGAGGGCATGGATTACTGGACCGGCACCAGCCACGGCGTCGGCAGCTACCTCTCGGTCCATGAAATGCCGCCGCGCGTGTCCAAGATCGCAAGCCAAGTCGCTTTGGCGCCTGGGATGATCCTGTCGGTTGAGCCGGGGTTCTATCGTCCGGGAAAATGGGGCATCCGCATCGAGAACCTGCTGCTCGTCGTGCCGGATGGCGAGGGCGCGGACGGCACGCCGTTCCTGTGCTTCGAGACTCTCACGCGCGCGCCGTACGAGCCTCGGCTGATCGATACGAGCCTGCTCAACAGCGCCGAACGCGCCTGGGTCTCGCAGTACCACGCGGGCGTTCGGGACGATCTAAGCCCGTTCCTGGACGCTGAAACCGCCGCATGGTTGGCTTGGGCAACCGCGCCGGCGGAGAGCGACTAGCCACGCTGACTGCAGGGACGAACGCAAGCGCGGCTCTACCAGCCAAAGGCCTGGAGGCCTTTGGTGTGTTTTGGCGCCTCGATTGGGGGTGCTGATTCATAGATATTGGGAAGGTGGCTGATTGAGTCGGGACTATGGTTGCGTAGCAACCGCCGCTCCAGAGCACCCGGATCCCGCGCCTCCGCCAGCGCGATCGGATCGCCTTCGCCCTCGACGTCACCGGGATAGGCGTCGACCTCGTCGAGGAACAGGAACCGCGCCGTCATCGAGCGCAACCCGACCGCCGAGTTGGCGCCGGTCAGCACCAGGATGCCGCCGGGGAACTCCTTCGACAGCATGGTGTTGCCGCTGTCGCGCGCCCGCGCCGGGGCGACGCGCTCGCGCAGGGCCGGCGTCTCCTCCAGCAGCGGGTCGATGCGCTGCCGGCTGAAGCGCTTCGCCAGTTCGACGGTGGGCTGCACCGCCAGGGTTGGCGCCGGCACGTGATGCATTACGTAACCGAGCCAATTATTCCCTGCCTCAGCCCCCCCGTCTGAGCGCCTTTCATGAACACGATGCGCCGAGCGGGGTGCACGGCCGACAGCGCATCCATGATGTCGCGCAGATACGGGGTGCGGGACGTCCGCCACGGCCCCGGTTCCGACGAGGCGCGGCTGCTGAGCACCCGGTGCTGGTCCGCCCACTGGCTCACGGTGAGCTGCGGTGGCGGACGCAGCATCGCGGCCGCGCGTCGCCGCACATGGTCAGTGGTCCGCGGCACCATCTCCAATACGGGGCGGGTCGAAGCGATCGGCCACCTCCGTGAGCAGGTCGGTGACGTGCTGCTGCAGCACGGTCTGGACGAGATGCGGGTCGGCCCCGAGGTCGGCGGCAATCAGGCCGGAGACCCGGGCGGGCCAGTTCAGCAGCGTGTCGCGAATGGCGCCGGCGATCTCGTCGATCGCCGCGTTGGCGGTGGCCGCATCGAGCAGTCGGCCCTTCTCCTCGTCGAGCGCGAGGCGCTGCGCTTCGACCTTCAGGGCGAGCTGGGCGACCCGCAGCCGGGCATAGGGTGTGGCGTCGGACGACGTGTTCGGCTGCGCCATGCCGGCACTCACCGCGCCGGCGAGGGGGGACCGGACAGGATCAGCGGTCTCGACCATCCGCCGCCTTGTCTTCGCCACATCCCATTGTCCATCGGCTTCCCGCTCGATCCGGCCTTTGGCGGCGGCCTTACGCAGCGCGGTCTCGGTGACGCCGATGCGGCGCGCAACCTCGCGGGTGGAGGGGGTCAACTCAGCCATGGCGGCGCCCTCCCGCCGCGCGATCGCGCATCATAAATGATGCGATTCCAATGCACTATGAGCTTGGCTCCGTTCCGCCCCAGCGCGAAGTGTCCATCACGCGCAGGGCACCACGCCCCGCCAGGCAGGAGCAGACGAGATGGCCAGCACCCGCACCCAGAAGAGCCAGGAAGCCAGCTTCAATG
>CAIYPH010000729.1 GCA_903928045.1 uncultured Rhodospirillales bacterium | reverse complement strand
GATTGCTGCGGTCGTGACGGGCGCGGGTTTCGGGTGTCCACATGGCAGGTCTCGCTGTTAGGTGCGAGGCATCGACTCACACATCAATCGAGCCGGGCAAGAGAATTCAAATGATTCGAAAACCTTCCGGACGGACACTTAAACACCGGCTTGCGCTTCTGCAGAAACGCCGCCCGCGCCTCCTTGCCGTCCTCGCTGGAAAACGCGCGGTGGATGTTGGCGACTTCGTAGCGCAATTGCAGCTCCATGTCGGTGCCGGCCATCGCCGAGACCATGCCGCGCTTCAGGAGCCGCAGCGTGATCGGCGACCAGGCGCAGAGTTCCTGGCAGTAGGCGGCGAGGCGGGTTTTCACCTGGTCGTCCTCGACCATTTCGCCGGCCATGCCGATCGCCACCGCTTCCTCGCCCATCACGGTGCGGTTTTCCATCATGAAGCGGATGGCTTTCTCGTAGCCCATCACCTGCGGCAGCGTGATGGTGAGCCCGGCATCCGGCGAGCCGCCGATGCGGGTATAGCCGGCCATCAGCCGGGCCGAGCGGCCGACAATGCGGGCATCGGCGGCCATGGCGAGGCCGAGCCCGGCGCCGACGGCGACGCCGTTCACCCCGGCGATCACCGGCTTGTCGCAGCGCTTGCGGATGGCGAGCACGATCTGGCCGACCCAGCCGACATCGTCGAGCTGGGCGGCCATCGGCGAGAGCGGGGTGTAGCGGGGGCCGGGAGTGAGATCGAGCCCGGCGCAGAAACTGTCGCCGCTGCCGGTGAGCGCGACGACCCAGACGTTGTCGTCTTTCGCGGCTTCGTCGATCGCTTCAACGATGCCCCAGGAGAGCTCGCCGCTGAGGGCGTTCTTCTTCTCCGGGCGGTTCAGCGTGATGGTGCGGACGTGGCCGTCATCGATCACCGATATGATATCGCTCATTGGGGTCTCCTCGCGTGTTCTTGCCGGCATCATGCAACGTCCTGCGTGGCTTGTCGCCATGCGCCGTGCCGGAATAGGCTGGCGGCATGAGCGAACATCACATCGACGAAGCGACGATCGCGGCCGCGGAGCGGCTGCTCGGCATTACGTTCACCCAATCCGAGCGTGCCCAGATGGGCGATAATCTCGGTCAGCAGATCGCATTCGCCCAGGCGAGCCGGGCGGTCCGGCTGCCGAATGCGAGCCCGCCGGCGAGCCTGTTCGAGCCGCGGCTGCCGGGCTTCCGCATGCCGGCGCAGGCGGCGATGAACGTGCCGCTGGCCGCCCCGCCGTTGCCGGGGGATGATGCCGACATCGCCTTCGCCCCGGTGCGCCATCTCGCCGCCTGGATCGCGGCACGGCAGTTGAGTTCGGTGCGGCTGACCAGCATCTACCTGGAGCGCATCGGCCGCATTGGGCCGGCGGTGAATGCCTATGCCACCGTGACCGCCGATCTCGCGCTGTCGCAGGCGGCCAAGGCGGATGCGCTGCTGGCGGAAGGCACCTGGCTCGGCCCGCTGCACGGCATCCCCTATGCCGCGAAGGATATCATCGACACCGCTGGCATCACCACCGGCTGGGGCGCCGAACCCTACGCGCACCGGGTGCCGGAGGCGGATGCCACCATCATCAGCCGGCTGACGGCCGCCGGCGCCGTGCTGCTCGGCAAGGCCGCGGTGGGTGCGCTGGCGTTCGGCGACATCTGGTATGGCGGACGCACCCGCAACCCCTGGAACACCGAGGAAGGCTCGCGCGGCTCGAGCGCCGGTTCGGCCTCGGCGACCGCCGCGGGCCTGGCGGCCTTCGCCATCGGCTCGGAGACGCTCGGCTCCATCCTCGCCCCCTCCGCCCGCTGCGGTACCGCCGGCCTGCGCCCGACCTTCGGCCGCGTGTCCCGCGCCGGCGCCATGGCGCTGTGCTGGTCGCTCGACAAGCTCGGCCCGATCGCCCGCGAGGTCGCTGACATCGCCCTCGTGCTCTCCGCCATCAACGGGTTCGACCAGGCCGACGAAGGCAGCATCGACGCCCCCTTCGGCTGGGATGCCGGCAAGCCCGCCAAGGGCATGCGCGCCGGCTACATCGCCTCCGAATTCACCGACCCGCTCGACGTCGCGGTGCTCGACGCGCTGCTGGAAATCGGCGTCACCCCGGTGCCGGTCGAACTCGCGCCGCTGCCTTACGAGGCGCTGCAGAACATCCTGTTCGCCGAGGGGGCGGCGGCCTTCGAGGACATGACGCTCGATGACCGCGACGACATGCTGACCCGGCAGGACCCCGGCGCCTGGCCGAACAGCTTCCGCAAGGCCCGCTTCATGTCCGCCGTCGACCACATCCAGCTCGAACGCCTGCGCCGCCAGACCATGCGCGAGATGGACGCGCTGTTCGGCCGCGTCGATGTGATGATCGCCCCGATCGTGACGGGGAGAATGACCATCATCGGCAACATGACCGGCCATCCCGGCCTCGCCGTGCGCACCGGCTTCGCCGAGCTGCGCACGCGGGAAATGCCGGCCTTCCTCAACGCGGCCGTGCAGGAGAAGGAGGGGCCGACGCACACCGTGCCGCACGCCATCTCCATCCTCGCGCCGCTGTTCGACGAGGCGGCGGCGCTGACGGTCGGCCAGGCGCTGGAGCAGGCGATGGGGGCATCCGCGCGGCGGCCGCCTTTAGGTTGAGGCAAGCTAGACTTTACTATCCGTTTGCCGCGGACTCCCCGGGGAGGGCGCGAAGCAAACGGATAAAAGTTTTTTGCTCCTTTTTTTCAAAAAAGGAGCGCTTTCTTCCCTTCTCTATCTCAGAAGTTGAAATAGTACGGCACACACCCCGACTTCCCCGCCGCGTTGGCGGCATTGCTGTATTCCAGCTGGAACTCGAAATACGACGCGGTCACCCCGCTGACGAATACCGATGAAGGATAGGGGTTGGCGGTGTAATACTGATTGGCCGAGGGCGAGGTGTAGGTGTTGGTGCCGAAATTCCACGCGCATTTGTCGCCGATCTCGTTGCCGGACTTGTCGTACCAACCATTCCCATAGGGGTCGGTGATCGCCTCGATGATCTCATGGGTGGCGACATTGGCGACGAGATCGGCATAGGGGCCGTAGTTCAGGCCGCCGACCATCGCGTTCGGGGTCGACTGGCCGCCGGCCTGGCAGGCGGCGGGGTTGCCATAGGGCATGTTGGCGTAGATCACCGGGCCGCTCACCGCGCCGGCCGGCGTCGGGATCGAGGCGGTATAGGACGAGTGATAGGCGCAGTATTGGGTATAGGCGCAGGATTTGCTGGTCGCGCCGGTGCAGGAACCCTGGCCCGACGAAGTGAACATCATGAAGATCTTGTTCGGCCCCGGCGTCCAGCCGGCCGCGCCGATCGCGCGGGTGAGCTCGGTTTTCAGCTGGGAATCCGTCATGCAGTTGCCCGGCGTTGCGGTATCGGTGCAGGCGGAGCGCGGATAGGCCGCGGTGTCGAGGTAGGTGCCAGCGAGTCCGCCCTGGTTGACGAAGGGCGAGGCCGCGCTGGTCTGCTAGTACTGTGTCGCGACGTTGGCGAGGTGGTTGGCCATCAGCAGCTGCGCCATCCGGTTGTTCACCGACTGGTAGTTGCCGGCCATCGTGGTCGCGCTACCGTCGCGCAGCTTGCCAGTTTTGGGCAGCCAGTAGATCGTGTAGATCTCAAGGCTGGTTTGCGCCCCCGCGGTCACCTTGGGGTTCATGACCTGCCCGCCATTGTATCTGAGCGCGACGCTGCCGGCCTGCCCAGCGGCAAGCCCGTGCTTGATGCGGGCCTGGTGCCCGGCCACGCTGGGATGCACATGGATGTGATTGCCGCCATCGCCGAGATGGTTGAGGGCCGGCGCCAGGCCTGCCTTTTCCGCCGCCGACAGCGGGATATCCATGATCGAGGGGCGTTGCGTGCCTTGTGCGGCGGCCGTCGCCTGCGCGGCCATGGCAAGGGCGCCGATGAGTCCGGCGATAGCGTAGCGAAACAGCATGATCGAGGTTTCCCCATCCCTTTTGGCGCGGACGGGCGCACGGATGTACGCCGCGAGCCTGTCTCATAACGTAACGCGGCTGTGCCGAGTGCGCCAGCGCGCATGCCGCCGTGTAACACCTTCTTGAATGCCCGTCCGCCCGGCCGCCCCGCTGGCCATGCCGCGCGCGCCGGTGCAGGATGCGTCGACGTGAACAGCGGAGGGCACCATGCGTCGTCGTACCATGCTTGCGGGGAGCGCGGTGGCGCTCGCCGCCCCGAAAATTGCCGCGGCTCAGGGCAGCCGGGTGCTGAAATTCGTCCCCCAGGCCGATCTCGCCCTGCTCGACCCGGTGCAGACCACCGCCTTCGTCACCCGCAACCACGCGCTGCTGGTGTTCGACACGCTCTACGGGGTAGACGCCAACTGGAAGGCGCAGCCGCAGATGGTCGCCGGCCATGTCGTCGAGAATGACGGCAAGACCTGGAAACTCACGCTCCGCGACGGGCTGAAATTCCACGACAACACCCCGGTGCTGGCGCGCGACGTGGTCGCGAGCCTCAACCGCTGGGGCAAGCGCGACAGTTTCGGCCTGGCGATGATGGCCGCCACCAACGAGATCACCGCCCCCTCCGACAGCGTGGTCGAGATCCGCCTCAAAAAGCCCTTCCCCCTGCTGCCCGACGCGCTCGGCAAGACCGGGGCCAACACCGCGGCGATCATGCCGGAGCGGCTGGCGAAAACCGACGCCTTCGCCCAGGTCACTGAGATGGTCGGCTCCGGCCCGTTCCGCTTCGTCGCCAACGAGCGCGTGCCGGGCTCGCGCGCGGTCTACGAGAAATTCGCCGGCTACGTGCCGCGCCCGAGTGGAAGCGCCAGCCTGATGGCCGGCCCGAAAATCGCCAATTTCGATCGCGTCGAATGGATCACCATCCCCGACGCGGCAACGGCGGCGGCGGCGCTGCAATCCGGCGAGATCGACTGGTGGGAGCAGCCGACCACCGATTTCTGGCCGGCGCTGAAGCGCAACCCCAATATCGCGCTCGAAGTCACCGACAGCACCGGCGGCTACGGCATCGTCCGCTTCAACTTCGTCAACCCGCCCTTCGACAACCCCGCGATCCGCCGCGCCGCGCTCGCCGCCGTCAGCCAGGCCGACGTGATGCAGGCGATCGCCGGCACCGATCGGGCGATGTGGCGCGACAAGGTCGGCTTCTTCCTGCCCGACACGCCCATGGCGAGCGACGCCGGGATGGAGGCGCTGCGCGAACCGCCCGATCTCGATCGCGCCCGCAAAATGCTCGTGGAATCCGGCTACAAGGGCGAGAAGCTGGTCTTCCTGGTCGCCACCGACCTGCCGAGCCTCAACGCGCAAGGCCAGGTGGTCGCCGATGCCTGGCGCAAGATCGGCCTCAACGTCGATTTCCAGGCGCTCGACTGGGGCACCGTCATCCAGCGCCTCGCCAGCCAGCAGCCGGTCGACAAGGGCGGCTGGAACGCCTTCAGCAACTCCACCGCGGGGGTCAACACCTTCAACCCCGCCGCCCACAACTACATCCGCGGCAGCGGCAAGACGGCGACCTTCGGCTGGTCCGATATTCCCAAGCTGGAGGAACTGCGCAACGCCTGGTTCGACGCGCCGGACCAGGCCGCGCAGGCGGCGATCTGCCGGGAGATGCAGCGCGTGTCGTTCGAAACCGTGCCCTATATCCCGACCGGGGTGTTCTTCCAGCCGACGGCCTATCGCGCCAATCTGCGGGACGTGCCGCGCGGGTTTCCGCAGTTTTATGGGGTGCGTAGGGGGTAGCGCAGCAAACGGATAGAAGTTTTTTGGTTCTTTTTTTCAAAAAAGAACCGCTTCCTTCCCTTCAATGCCCATAAACCAAACTCGGCAACCACAAGGTGAGCCAAGGCACGTAGGTGATAATCCCGAGCACCACCACCAACAGAACCAGGAAGGGCAGGATCCCGCGGATCACCTCGCCGATCGGCGCGGTCGAGATGGTTGAGAGCACGTAGAGATTGAGCCCGACGGGCGGGTGCACCAGGGCGATCTCCATGTTGTGGGTGAAGATGATGGAGAAATGCACCGGGTCCACCCCGAGCGGCCCCAAGGCCGGTGCGAGGATCGGCAGCACCAACAGAAGGGCCGCCACCACTTCGAGGAAGCAGCCGAGCAGCAGCAACAGCACGTTGATCGCCAGCAGGAATTGCCAAGTCGCGAAATGGTGGTCGAGCACCCATTTCACCAGCAGCGCTGGCACGCCGGACTGCGTCATCCAATGCCCGAAGGCGAGCGCGGTGGCGACGATCAGCATGATGGTGCCGGCGCTTTTCAGCGCATCGGCGATCACGCTGAAGAGTTGGTTGAACTGGAAGCCCTTGTAGAACACCAGGCTCACCAGTAGCGCCACCGCGGCCGCGATGGCCGCCGCCTCGGTGACGGTAACGATGCCGCCATAGATGCCATAGAGCACAATCACCGGGACCATCAGCGCCGGGATGGCGCGGCGGGTGACGCGCAGCCGTTCCGCCAGCGGCAGTTTCGGCTCCATCGGGAAATTCCGCCGCCGCGCGTCGTACCACACCCAGGCAAAGAACGCGGCGGCCTGGAGCAGGCCCGGCAAAATGCCGGCAAGAAAAAGGCGGGGCACCGACTGCTCGGCGACGATGCCGTAGAGGATGAGCGCCAGCGAGGGCGGGATGACGATCCCGATTGTGCCGGAGGCGCCGATGACGCCGAGCGCGAAGGAGCGCGGATAGCCCTTCTCGATCATCGCCGGCAGCAGGATGGTCCCCATCGCCAAGGCGGTCGCCACCGAGGAGCCGCAGATCGCCGCGAACAGGGTGCAGGAGACCACGGTGACCAGCCCGAGCGAGCCGCGAATGCCGCCGAGCCAGGCGGCCGAGACATCCACCAGCGCTTTCGCCACCCCCCCCTGGCGCATGAAGGCGGCCGCCATCACGAACAGCGGCAGAGACATCAGGGTGGAGGAGTTGAGCGCGTCGATCACCACCTGGGCGACGCCGATCAGTGGCTCGCCGGTGCTGACGAACAGCACGGCGGCGCAGGCCCCGAGCACCAGGAAGATCGGCATCCCAAAGGCGAGCAGGCCGAAGAACAGCAGCAGGAAGAGGAAGCCCATCATGGCGGCTCAGTGCCCCATGCCGGTCGGCATCTCATGCTCCGGCACGTGGCCGACCGTCATGCTTGCCGGGTCGAAATGCAACGTGTAGCGCCCCAGGCGGATGGCGTAGCGTACCCCCATCAGCACGCCCCCGGCCGGCAAGGCGGCATAGTAGATCCACATCGGGAAGGACAGGTCGGTCGAGCTGTGCTCATCGAGCTGGATGGCGGACTGGGTGATGGTGAGGCCGTACCAGGCCATCCCCGCGCAAAAGGCCAGCGCCACGAGGCAGTTGACGATCTCCATCCAGCGCTGGCCGTTGGGGCCGACCAGGCGCAGCACCAGGTCGGGCCGCACATGGCCATCGGTGCGCACGAGCTGGCTTGAGATGATCATCACCCCCCAGACGATGAGGTAGACGATCACCTCCTCCGCCCAGCTGATGGCGTTGGCGGGGAAGGCGTAGCGGCCGGCCACCTGCACG
>CAIYPH010000728.1 GCA_903928045.1 uncultured Rhodospirillales bacterium | reverse complement strand
AGGATCGCCTGGGTGGCGCGGTCGCGCGCCTGCTTGGCGGAGCCGCCGGCGCTGTCGCCTTCGACGAGGAAGAGTTCGGTGCGGGCGGTGTCTTCGGAGGAGCAATCCGCGAGTTTGCCGGGGAGGCGGAGGCGGCGGGTGGCGGATTTGCGCGGGGTGTCCTTGAGTTCCTTGCGGCGGATGCGGTCTTCGGCGCGCTCGATGACGAAGGACAGCAGGTTGTCGGCCTGGGTGGGGTCGCCGGCGAGGAAATGGTCGAAGCGGTCACGCATGGCGGTTTCGACCAGGCGGGTGGCTTCGGGGGAGGTCAGTTTCTCCTTGGTCTGGCCCTGGAATTGCGGGTCGCGGATGAAGGCGGAGAGCTTGGCGCAGAGGGAGACCGCGACGTCATCGGCGACGATCTGGGCGGCGCGGCGGTTGGAGCGGGCTTCGCCCCAGGCGCGCAGGCCCTTGAGGAGGGCGGCGCGGAAGCCGGCCTCGTGGGTGCCGCCTTGGGCGGTGGGGACGGTGTTGCAGTAGGAGTGCAGGAAGCCTTCGCCCTGCTCGACCCAGGCGAGCGCCCATTCGGCGCGGCCGGCGGGTTTGCCGTCGGGGCCGGGGGGGAGGGAGGCTTCGCCGGACCATATGGGGGAGACGGGGGCGTTGCCTTCGATATCGGCTTCGAGACTGTCGCGCAGGCCGCCGGGGAAGTGGAGCACGGCTTCGGCGGGGGCTTCGTCCTTGGTGCCCTTGAGGAGCGAGGGGTCGCAGGACCAGCGGATTTCGACGCCACGGAAGAGGTAGGCTTTCGAGCGGCAGAGGCGGTAGAGGCGGGTGGGGCTGAATTGCAGGGCGCCGAAAATCTCGGGGTCCGGCTTGAAGCGCATGGTGGTGCCGCGGCGGTTCTGCACCGGGCCGGCGTTGACGAGGGGGCCGAGGGGCTTGCCGCGTTCGTAGGACTGCTTCCAGAGGACGCGATCGCGGGCGACCTCGACATCGAGGCGTTCGGCGAGTGCGTTGACGACTGAGGAGCCGACGCCGTGCAGGCCGCCGGAGGTTTCGTAGACCTTGCCGCTGAATTTGCCGCCGGAGTGGAGCGTGGTGAGAATCACCTCGAGGGCGGAGAGGTGTTTGAACTTGGGGTGCGGGTCGACCGGGATGCCGCGGCCGTTGTCGCGGACGGAGATGAAATTGCCGGCTTCGACGCTGACGTCGATGAAGGAGGCGTGGCCGGCGACGGCTTCATCCATGGCGTTGTCGAGGATTTCGGCGGCGAGGTGGTGCAGGGCGTTGTCGTCGGTGCCGCCGATATACATGCCGGGGCGGCGGCGCACGGGTTCGAGGCCTTCGAGGACCTCGATGTCCTTGGCCGAATAGGCGTCGTCGGGCGCCGCCTCGGGGCGGGCGGCTTGTTTGGCGGCGGGCTTGCCGGGCTTCTGGGAGCCGAAAAGATCGTTGTTCATGGTGTGTTCCAGTCGTCGCGGCCACTTTAAGCAGGGCGGCGATGTCGGTTCAAGGGTGTTTGCAGACGGGAAGAAAGGGGTTCTTTTTTGAAAAAAAGAACCAAAAAACTATTACCGGTTTGGCGGCGGAGTTTGCCCGGGGAGGCGTCGCGCCAAACGGAATAGAAAATTTTTGCTTCTTTT
>CAIYPH010000727.1 GCA_903928045.1 uncultured Rhodospirillales bacterium | reverse complement strand
GATGCCGAACAGGCCCATCATCAGGAAACTGCCCATCTTGGTCAGGTCCGAGCGGGTGGTGTAGCCGTAGAGGCTCATGGCGCCGAAAGTCGCCGCGGTGATGAAGAACACCCGGACCACCGACTCACCGGTATAGATGAGGAAGATATTGGTGAGGCTGGCGCCCATCGCCACGCAGAATGCCCAGTAGAGCCCCTGGGCGGCGGTGGTGGAGAGGCGGTTCACGCCGAACTGCAGCACGAGCACGAAGGCTAATGGCGCGAACATGCTGATGTATGCGAGGCCCCCCGGCACCCGCATCATGCCGCGCGGCGTCGCCATCAGCGGGTAGAAGACGTTGATAAGGTCCGTGCTGGCGATGGCGTAGGCGACGATGCCGGTCAGCACCAGACCGGAGGCCATCCAGTTATAGACGCGCAGCATGTAGGCGCGCAGCCCGGCGTCCAATACCGCGGCGGTCTCGGCCGCGCGCGTGGCGCCCGTGTAGGACCGGTATTGAGGACTGTAAGCCATGATGTGTTGTTTCCCTTCCGGGCTCGAGTGCCCGATGCTTCACATTTTGGAGATTGTGGCGAGGAGTTCAAGCGAATTCGCCGTAATGTTTGGCGATATACGCGGGCGCCAGACCGATTCCGCGTAGGGTGCTTCGGTTTCAATGCCTTGATTTAGCGTGATGTTGATGCTGGAGGTAGGGGCCGGCGGTGAGTAAGGCCTACGTAGTAGCCCCTACTCGTTGCGCAGCATCGGCGCCGCCCGCGCCCGCAGCGCCGCCTCGGTGCCGATGAAGCCGAACACCAGCATCATGGTGATGCAGGACAACACGCTGAGCGCCAGCGTGCCGGGCATGAAGGACCAGTCGGTCCCCATCACATAGGTCATCACCCCCCAGCTTGCCGCGGTGCCCACTGCGCCCGCCAGCAGGCCGGCGGCGGCGCCGAGCAGGCCGAACTCCACCATCCAGGCGGTGCGGATCTGTCGGCGGGTGGCGCCCAGCGTCTTCAACACCACGGCCTGCCTTATGCGCCGCTGCTGCCCGGCCGCCACCGCGCCCACCAGGACCAGCGCGCCGGATGCCAAGGTGAGCGAGCCGGTGGCGGCCAGCGCGCCCCCGATCTGCTCCATCAGGCCCGAGACCGCGGCCAGCACCTCAGCCACCGCGATGCCGGAGACATTGGGCAGCGCATCCGTCACCCGCCGCAGCAACCCGGCGCGGGCGGCGGGCTCGGCGCGCACGGTGGCGATATGGGTGTGTGGCGCGCGGGCGAGCAGGCCGGGGCTCGCCACCAGGGCGAAATTGATGCCGAGCGTGCGCCAGGCGATTTCACGCAGGTTCGCCACCTTGAGATCGATATCGCGACCGAGCAGGTTGATGCGGATCACGTCGCCGAGCTTCACTCCCCAGCCGGCGGCGAGGGCGGCATCGAAGGAGACCAAAGGCGGCCCGTCATAATTCGCCGGCCACCATTCACCCGCGACAAGCCGTGTGCCCTCGGGCGGGGTGGCGGAATAGGTCAGGCCGCGATCGCCGCGCAGCGCCCAGGCGGTATCCGGCGTCGCCTTGACTCGCTCCGCCGGCGTGCCGTTCACCGAGACGATGCGCGCGCGCATGCTCGGCACTTCCCGCAGGTCCGAAACCCCCGGCGTCGCGGCGAGCAAAGCGCGGAACTGCTCCATCTGGTCGTTCTGGATATCGACGAAGAAGAAGCTCGGCGCGCG
>CAIYPH010000726.1 GCA_903928045.1 uncultured Rhodospirillales bacterium | reverse complement strand
CAGGTCGCAGCGCATGGCGTGCCAGTAGAGCGCCTGGTAGATGGCATCGGCTTCGGCGACGGTGAGGTGGCGGACATCGTCCGCCGTAGCAGGGCGGCCGCGCCAGTGTGTGAGGGTGGCGCGGGTGATGCCGAGATTGGTGGCGCCGCCAGGATCGCGGGGATCGTCGGTAAAGCCGCCCTCCTCGCGCAGGGTGAAGGCGACGGCGGTGTCGAATGGGTTCATGGTCATTTCCCGGTGGGGGGGTGGAACAGGCCGAGGCCATTGATGAGGTGAAGCGCGCCACCGCCGAGGAGCAGGCCGCCGATCCAGATCAGGACCTTCATGCCGCCGCCGGCCTGGTCGATGGCCGCGCGGGTGGCGCGGACTTCGCGGACGATATCGGCGACGTGCTGCTTGAGGCCGGCGACTTCGGTCTCGAGGGCGGCGATGCGTTCGCCCTCGGGCGGGCGCAAGTCGGCGGGGTGATGGTCGGTCATGGCGCGCGCCTACAAATTGGATCGCGATATCGCGCCCAGGCTGCCGGCAACGCCGGTGGTGGTGCCCGAGGCGGCAGTTCCTGGGCTGCCTGTGCTGTTGACGGTGTTCAGGGACAACGTGCCGGTGCCTGTGACGAGCACCTTGGTGGCGCCACCGTTGCCGCCGCCGCCACCACCGCCGCCCTTGCCGGTCCCGGCGCCGTTGCCGCCCGGCCCTCCAGCACCGCCGGAGACATCGAGGGCGTTGGCGATGGTGCTGCCGGTCAGGCTCCCGGCGACGATATCGATGACGCCGCCGCCGCCCCCGGTGCCGCCGGCGCCGCCGCCGACGTTGCCGGTCGAGACTGTGCCGCCGGCCCCACCGATGCCGCCAGTCGCCTGGATGATCGAGGCGGTCGCGTTGGCGCCGCGCGCGATGACACCGCAGCGGAGCGCGACATAGCCGCCCCCCGCCGCCGCGCCGCCGCCGCCACCACCGCTGTTCGTCCCGTCGCCGCCCCCTGAAGGCCCCGAGTATCCGGACACCCCCGCCCAAACCGAGCCATTGGTGCTGCTGCCGGACTGCGCGAAGATCTGCGGCGGGCCGCCGCCGATATTGACCGCCGGGCGGGTGGTCGCCGTCCCGCCGGCGCTGGCTCCGCCTGCATTGGTGCCCGCGCCGCCCACGCCGGTGGCCTGGGTGTCGCCCCCGTAGGTGAAGTTTTGGGCGCCATTCTGTGACCCGGCTGCCCCAGCGCCCGAGGTTCCGGCGGCGCCGGCAGCGCCCGATCGGTTGGACGGCACGGTCCAGCCGTTGCTGCCGGCCATGGCCGCGCCGGCCGTCGCGCCGCTCGCGGCGTTGCCGGCGGCGCCATTGTTCTGGATGGCGCCGGCACCTGCGCCGGAGAGATCGCAGGTGCCGGAGACGTAGATCGTGTAGCCGTTGGTGACGATCCTGCCGGTGCCGCCCAGCTGCAGGTTGGCATAGTGCATGTCGCGGCTGAGCGTGGTCGTGCCCGATGCGATCACGACGGTGCCGTCGGCGCCGGAGCCGAACAGGGCGACGGAGGCGGCGGTGGATGCACCGCTATAGGTGATGGTCTGTGCCTGGGCAGCGTCGGCGGCCAGCAGGACGGCCAGCAGTGCGGCCCGGATGAGCTTGAGGATGCGCATCACTGGACGTCCCCCGCGAGATAGGCGGTGGGGCTGGCGGTCTTGGTGAAGCAGCCGGTGGTGGAGAACACCAGGGTGATGCCGGTGCTGTAGTAGCTTGGTGGGCGCCCGGCGAAGGAGAGGCTGAAGGTGCTGTTGGCCGGCACCTGGCCGCAATAGGCAGGGGTGACGGCGCCGTCGGCCGGCACGGTGCTGGCGTTGATGATCAGCAGGAATCCCGCGGTGGTGCCGGTGGTGACGGTGGCGCCATAGAGATTGCCGGCGCCCGCCTTGAGGACGAGGCTGGCGGCCAGGGCCGGGGTGGCCGCGGTGGCGATGGCCGAGGCGGATGATGCGGTCGGCGTGGCGACGGTGGCGACGCAGGCGATGGACACGCCAGCCGGACATCCGGTCTGGGCGCGCGCATCGGCCGTCGCCAGCGCGAAGAGCGCGGCGAGCAAGAAGCGGAACATGGAACCTCCTGTG
>CAIYPH010000725.1 GCA_903928045.1 uncultured Rhodospirillales bacterium | reverse complement strand
TGCTTGCCGCATGGCCGAAACGCCAGGGCCACCCTATATAGCGGCTCAAACCAACCGCTCGCGTGGAGACACCAACATGGCCGAAGCCGCCAACCCCGCTGACCAGGTACCCGTCACCGTGCTGACCGGCTATCTCGGCGCCGGCAAGACCACCCTGCTCAACCGTATTCTCAGCGAGAACCACGGCCAGAAATACGCCGTGGTGATCAACGAGTTCGGCGAGCTCGGCGTGGATAACGACCTCGTGGTGGATACCGACGAGGAAGTCTTCGAGATGAACAACGGCTGCATCTGCTGCACCGTGCGCGGCGATCTCATTCGCATCGTCGGTGGGCTGATGAAGCGGCGCGACAAGTTCGACGGCATCATCATCGAGACCACCGGCCTCGCCAACCCCGCCCCCGTCGCGCAGACCTTCTTCGTCGATGACACGGTGAAGGAGAAGACCCGGCTCGACGCGATCGTCACCGTGGTGGACGCCAAGCACCTGCCGCAGCGCCTGCTCGACAGCCACGAGGCGGCCGACCAGCTCGCCTTCGCCGACGTGATCGTGCTGAACAAGATCGATTTGGTGACGCCGGACGAACTCGCGGCCGTGGAAGTGCAAATCCGCAAGATCAACAAGTTCGCGAAGATCCACTACAGCACCAAGGCCAACGTGCCGATCGCCGAGCTGCTCAACCAGGGCGCCTTCGACCTCAACCGCGTTCTCGTCCACACCCCGGATTTCCTCACCTCCGACGAGCACGAGCACAACGACGACATCGCCTCGATGAGCTTCGAGGCCAAGAAGCCGATCGACCCCGAGCGCTTCAACGCCTGGATGGGCGCGCTGCTGGCTGAGCAGGGCGGCAACCTCCTGCGCACCAAGGGCATCCTCTCCTACGAGGGCGACGACCGCCGCTTCGCCTTCCAGGCCGTCCACATGATCGCCGATGGTGACTTCATCGGCCCCTGGAAAGCAGGCGAGGACCGCACCAGCCGCATCGTCTTCATCGGCCGCAATCTCAACCGCCCGCAGCTCCGCCGCGGCTTCGAATCCTGCCAGGCGATCTGACCGATGTCGGCCACCGTCACCCCCGACCAGGTGCTGCAGACCCGCGGCACCAGCCGCACGCTCGATGCCTTCGTGGTCGCCGCCAATTTCGACCGCGCCGGCACCGCCTGCGCCTTCGCCCTCGGTGACGGCACGCTCGCCATCAAGCGCCGCACCGCCGAGGATTTCACCCGCACCACCGTCCACGAAGGCGCCATCCTCGCCCTCGGCACCGACCCGGTCTCCGCCGGCTGGATCACCGGCGGTGACGACGGCCGCTTCAACCGCATCCGCCCCGACGGCACCGAAGCGCTCATCGCCACCCACGGCATGCGCTGGGTCGAAACCGTCGCCAGCTTCACCGACGGCAAAACCAACCTCCTCGCCTGCGGCGTCGGCAAGAAAGCCATCGTCTACAACGCCAGGAACGAGGTGGTGAAATCCTTCGAACACCCCTCCACCGTCACCGGCGTGGTGTTTGACCCCAAGGGCAAGCGCGTCGCCGCCTCCCACTACAACGGCGCCAGCGTCTGGTTCGTCGCCTCCCGCTCCGACACCCCCCGCAAGCTCGAATGGAAAGGCAGCCATATCGGCCTCACCATGAGCCCCGACGGAGATTGCGTCGTCACCGCCATGCAGGAGAACGCGCTCCACGGCTGGCGCCTGTCGGACAACCAGCACATGCGCATGTCCGGCTACCCGTCGAAAACCCGCGCCCTCTCCTTCACCCGCGGCGGCAAATGGCTCGCCACCTCCGGCGCCGACTCCATCGTCCTCTGGCCCTTCTTCGGCGGCGGCCCCATGGGCAAACCCCCCACCGAACTCGCCGGCGGTGACGGCATCACCTGCAACGTCGTCGCCGCCCACCCCAAGGACGAACTCATCGCCGCAGGGTTCGCCGACGGCCTGGTCATCATCGCCGATATCGCCTCCGCCCGCATCCTCCCCATCGCCGCTCCCGGCCGCGGGCCCATCTCCGCGCTGTGCTGGAGCCCGGATGGCAGCCATATTGCCTTTGGTACCGAAACGGGATTCGCCGCCGTGGTCGATCTTTCCAAGCGATAGGCAAGCATGTTC
>CAIYPH010000724.1 GCA_903928045.1 uncultured Rhodospirillales bacterium | reverse complement strand
TCAGTCCAGGGCATCAGTGGCTCCGTCGTGTCTCGCAAACCTACGGAATCACAACCAACTGAAATCACTCAACCTCTTTTCCGGTCAGGCTCTTAGAGCGGTAGCCATGCTTCTATCAGCACGGCTACCGCTCTAGCGCCCCATCCGCGACAGAAAGTCGATCTGCCAGCGCATTTCGTCGACCGCCAGCGGAAAACCGCCGCTGGAGGTGCCGCGCAGCACGGTTTCCGGCGGCAGGCGGGCCAGCAGGGTCTGCAGCGGGCCGGCGGCGCGCATGGTGAAGCCGGCGCGCCAGACCAGGCTGACCAGTCCCTTGGCGCTGCGCAAAGTCGCCGCGCGATCGACCACCGAGGCCGGCAGGTCGGCGGCGACGGCGACGATGGCCGAGGCCAGCCGCGCCTCGCCGCGCTGCACGGCGGCGAGCAGCGCCTCCTCGTTCAGCCGCCCTTCCGCATAGAGGATTTTTGCCTCGCTCATCGCCTGCTCGATATTGGGCTCCGGGCGGTGCGCCGCGGTGGTGGATTGCAGGCGCTCGGCAAGGCGGCGGCGCAGTTCGCCTGATATGGCGGGGTTGAGGTCGGCCCGGCAGGCCAGCGTGTCGAGCAGTTGGGTGGCGACGATGTCGGACAAGGCGCGAGCGGCGCGATCAGTGAACTTGGGGCGGCGGACCAGGGGGGCGTGCCAGGCGGTGACATCGGCGGCGCGGGCGATCAGCGCGTCCAGAGTGGCTTCGCGGATGGAGGCGGACTGGTTGTGCAGCAGCGCGGTGACGGCCTCGGTGTCATTGGTTGCCGCGAGCGCGTCACTCACCGCTTCGGACAGGTTCGGCCGCCGGGCCACGGCGACGGCGGTGACCGGCGAGGGGCGGCTGGCGAGCAGGGCCATCAGATCCTCGGCGCTGAGGATCGGCGACAGGCGGATCACCGGATCACACACCGAGACGGCGCTGTCGCGGGCGAGGCGGAGGATCAATTCGCGCGGGGCGCCCGGCAAGTCTTTCACCACCTCGGTGATGGCTGCCCGGACTCGCTCGGCCTCGTCCTCGACCAGGCGCTCGAGGGTTTGCAGCGTCTCGCCGCTGAGTTGGTCGCGCTGGGCCTCCGGCACGCTCGGGATGAGGCTCGCCAGCTTGCGTGCGAGCAAGGTACGCACGCGCTCATCGCTGTCGCCGGCGAGCAGGCGATCGACGTGCACGGGCGCGGCCCGGTTGAGCGCCACCGCGGCGCGGACGGTGACCGAGGGATCGGAGGCGAGTGAGAAAAGCACCGTCGGGTCGGTCTGCGGGTTCGAGCCGATCCGCACGCGAACTGCCTCGTCGACCGACCCGCCGGCCGTGGCTGCGGGCTTGCTGCGGTCTATAACGGCGTGGTCGGTCATCGCTGCCACTCCCGCTGCGACACACGCCAGTGGCCACGTCCGGAGCGCTTCACCTCGTACATCGCCTGATCGGCCCGTTGAATGAGGGCGTCGATCTCTTCGTCCTGGCCGGGCCAGCGGCAGGCGATCCCGATCGACATCGAGAGTTCCTCCGAGTAGCCCCGCGTGAGGTGGCCGAGGGTTTCCGGCGAACCGGTCCGCAGGGATTCCGCCCGCTCGGCCGCGGTCAGCTCGTCCGCCCCATCCATCCACACCGCGAATTCGTCGCCCCCGAGGCGGGCCACCAGGTCCGACGGCCGGAAGGTCTGCCGCAGCAGGCCGGCCACGATGCACAGCGCCTCGTCGCCGACGTCATGGCCGCGGTAGTCGTTGAGTGCCTTGAAGTTGTCGAGATCGATGAACATCAGGGTGCCCGGCAGCGCCTCACGCTCCAGCCGCTCGACCCGGCGGCCGAGCTCGTCGAGGAAGGCGCGGCGGTTGAGCAGGCCGGTCAAGGGGTCGGTCCGGGCCTGCAGCGCCATCTCCTTCTGGATCGCGTCATGCTCGAGGATGACGCGGATGACGCCGGTGGCGGAGCTTGCCAGCGCGATTTCGTCGGCGTCCCACGGGCGGGCGCCGGGGGTGCGCCATAGCACGAAGCCGGCCTGGTGGCCGTAGCGCTGCCGGGCCGGGCATACCAGGATAAGGCGGCCATCGGGCGCCAGGGTCTCCGCGGGGGCGTCGTCGCCGGCTTCGAGCAGGGTCATCGCGCTGTGCAGCACATCGGGCAGCACGATGCCGACCTGATGCAGCACGGCGGAGGCGACGCCGTCGCCCAGCATGTCCACCACCGCGCAGCCCTCCGCCGCCAGGGCGGAGACCAGCGCGTCGAGCGCGGATTTCATCATCCGCTCGGCCAGCACCTCCTGGCGCATATGCCAGAGGATGTGGTCGAGCAGTTCGCAGCGGCGCAGCGCGCCAGCCACCCTTGCGTCGAAACTGTCCTGCTCGGTGACGTCCTGGCCGAGGCCGCGCGAGCCGATGATCACGCCCTGCGCGTCGGTCAACGGCGCGGCGGCGATGGCGACGCAGACGCTGGTGCCGTCCGGCCGGCGCAGCCAGGCGCGGCGGCGGCGGATCGGGGTGGTGACGCGGAAGGGGTTGAAGCCGTGCCCCCCGCCGGCATCGGCGAGCAGGAGTTCGGCGGGCTGGCCGAGCAGAGTGGCGGCGTTCCAGCCGAGCACCTGCTCCGGCGCGACGAAGACAAGCCGGCCCCAGATGTCGGTCTCGTAGACGATGTCGGCGGCCATGCTCACGAGGTCCCGCCAGCGTTGGCGGCTGTCGAGCAGGGCATCGCGCAAGGCGCGATCGACCTCGCCGGCTTCGGCTGTGGCCACCGACGCCGCAGCATCGGAGCGCTTGAATGGAGCGATCGCCTGGTTCATGAAACGCCGGTCCCCTTGTGCTGCGTTATAGCAGGCCAATTTGATGAATCCCGGGTTACCGTGGCGAAGAACCGAGCCGGGCGGGGCGCGGTGGCCAGGGGAAGCCGGGCCTCGGGACAGCCATGAATTGACAGCGCCGGGCTCGCTTGCGCATGGTCCGCCGTCATCACGGGGCGCCCCGCGCCCGCAATACAGGAGACGCCGAGGGCATGACCGACCAGTCGCTGCGTGCAACCATCGAGGCGCTGTGGGACAACCGCGACAGCCTGAATTCCTCCACCAAGGGCGCACCGCGCGAGGCGGTGGAGGCGGCGTTCGAGCTGCTGGAGAACGGCACCGCCCGCACCGCCGAGCCCACCGCGACGGGCTGGCAGGTCAATGAATGGCTGAAGAAGGCGGTACTGCTGTCCTTCCGCCTCAATGACAGCCACCTCATGGAAGGCTCCGGCGGCGCGCCGGTGTGGGACAAGGTGGGCATGAAGTTCGAGGGCTGGGGCGAGAACCGCTTCCGCGAGGCCGGCTTCCGCGCCGTGCCGGGCGCGGTGGCGCGCCGCGGCTCGTACATCGCGCCGGGCGTGGTGCTGATGCCGAGCTTCGTCAACATCGGCGCCTATGTCGGCGCCAACACCATGGTGGACACTTGGGCCACCGTCGGCTCCTGCGCGCAGATCGGCAAGAACTGCCATCTCTCGGGCGGCGTCGGCATCGGCGGCGTGCTGGAGCCGCTGCAGGCGAACCCGGTGGTCATCGAAGATGACTGCTTTATCGGCGCCCGGTCAGAGGTGGTCGAGGGCGTGATCGTCGAGCAGGGGGCGGTGCTCGCCATGGGCACCTTCATCAGCCAGTCCACCCGCATCGTCGATCGCGCCACCGGGGCGATCTACTACGGGCGCGTGCCGGCCTATTCGGTGGTGGTGCCGGGCTCGATGCCGGGCAAGCCGTTCCCGGATGGCACGATGGGGCCGTCGCTGAACTGCGCGGTGATCGTCAAGACCGTCGACGCGCAGACCCGCGCGAAGACGGCGATCAACGACCTGCTGCGCGAATAGTGAGTAATGCACCGCATCCGCTGGCGGACCCGGTTCCGCTGGCGCAGGAGTTGATCCGCTGCGCCTCGGTGACCCCGGCGGATGCAGGCGCGCAGGGCGCGCTCATCGCGGCGCTGGAGACTCTCGGTTTCACCATCGAGAAGCTGCGCTACGGCGAGATCGAGAACGTCTACGCCCGCATCGGCACCGAGGCGCCGCATATCTGCTTCGCCGGGCATACCGACGTGGTGCCGGAGGGCGCGCTGTCGGCCTGGACGGCGGGTCCGTTCGACGGCGAAATCCGCGACGGGGTGCTCTACGGGCGTGGCGCGGTGGATATGAAGGGGAATATCGCCGCCTTCGTGGCCGCGGCCGCCGCGCATTTGAACGGCAAGCCACCCAAGGGCTCGATTTCCTTCCTCATCACCGGCGACGAGGAAGGGCCGGCGATCGATGGCACCGTGAAGGTGCTGGAGTGGATGCAGGCCAATTGGCAGATCCCGGATTTCTGCCTGGTGGGCGAGCCGACGAGCCAGGTGCGCCTCGGCGATGTGATCAAGGTCGGCCGCCGCGGGAGCATGAATGCCACCATCACCATTCACGGCACCCAGGGCCATGCCGCCTATCCGCACCGGGCCGACAATCCATGCCACCGCCTCGCGCGGCTGATCGCGGCGCTGACGGCGACGCCGGTGGATGCCGGGAGCGCGTTCTTCGAGCCGACCACGCTGCAGGTCACCTCGATCGACGTCGGCAACCCCGCCACCAACGTCATCCCGGCCCAGGCGACGGCGAAGCTCAATATGCGCTTCAACGACCGCCACAGCTCGGCGAGCCTTACCGCCTGGCTGCGGGCGACCATCGCGCACTATGCCGAGCGGTTTGATTTCGACGTGTCGGTCTCGGGCGAGAGCTTCCTGACCTCGCCGGGCCCGCTGGTGGATACGCTGCGCCACGCTATTGCCACCACCACGGGCGTGGACCCGCGGCTCGATACCGGGGGCGGCACCTCGGATGCGCGGTTCATCGCCAATTACTGCCCGGTCGCGGAGTTCGGCCTGGTCGGAACCTCGATGCATCAGGTGGATGAGCGGGTGCCGGTGGCGGAGTTGCGGGAGCTTGCCCGGGCCTATCGCGCGGTGCTGGACGCGTTCCTCTCCTGATGGCCGCATCCGCACGCGCCGGCGCACCTTGATGCAGGCGCTGCACGGCATCCTGCTGCTGGCCCGCTTTCGCCCGGAAGGGTTCGCCCTGTTTGCCGGCACGCCGGCGGCCTTCATGAACAGTCTGGCGCCGCTGCTCGGCATCGCGGTGGTGGCCGGTATCCGGCCGCTTCTGGCGGGGTCGCCACGGCTGCTGGCCATGCATGTGCTGACCAGCGTGGTCGCCCTGATCGGGCCGGCGGTGGTGTCGCATGCGATCGCCAAGGCCTGGGGGCGCGAGGCGCTGTGGCTGCGCTACGCGGTCGCCTATAACTGGTGCCAGCTCGGCGTGACGCTGGCCTCCATCCTGCTGATGCTGGTGTTTGTGGTGACGGATGGCGACCTGACGACCTTGTTCGGGTCGATCGCGATGGTGCTGTTCTACTGGCTCGGCCTGTGCTGGTTCATGCTGTGGCGGGGGCTCGCGTTGAGCGCGGGCCGGGCGACGCTGGGGCTGATCATCCTCAATCTGGTGACCGGCGCGCTGGTCGTCATGCCGCGCATCATGTCGCTGCCGATCGGCGTCACGGGGTTCGCGGGGTGAGCGGGGAGGTGAAGCCTGGGCTGCGGGCGGCTTTGCTGCTGGCGCGCGGGCAGACCGGTGGCATCGCGCCGCCCGATACCGCGGGAGACCCGATGGAGGCTGCCCGCCGGAGTTTTCTTGCGGGGGCGATCTGCCTGCCGATCTTCGTGGGTCTCCATGCGCTCGACGTGATCACCGCCAAGCTGCAGCAGGAACCGCGCCGCGTCGACATGAGCTGGAGCGATCTCGACTGGACCGCGGCCGACCTGCGCGGCCTGGCGGTGGCGATCTGCGGGTTCGTGATCGGATGGGTCGGCTTCGCCCTGGTGTCGCATCGCGTGGCCGGCCGGCTCGGCCGGGCCAGCTTGTGGCCGCGCTTCATCACGCTGTGGAACTGGTGCAACCTCGTGCAGTATATGCTGCTGGCCACCGCGGCGGTGATCGGGCTGGCGCCGCTGCCGTGGTTTGTGGTGCAGACGGTCTGGCTGGTGGCGCTGGGTTGGGCGATGTGGCTCGAATGGTTCATGACGCGATTCGCGCTCGCCATTCCCGCCCTGCTCGCGGTGGCGATGGTCGCCCTCGATGTCGCGATAGGCATGACGGTCACCGGAATCGTCGGGTAGAGGGCTAGGTGACGGGCGAAGCGAATATAGTCTTATAGCTTGAGGATAGGAAGGATGTTCTTTTTGTGAACAAAAAGAACCAAAAAACTTTCTATCCGCTCTTTGCCGTTGGCTTACTCTCCTGGGATAGTGTGAAGCGGTACACGCAAAGCTACAAAAGTTTTTTGCTCCTTTTTTTCAAAAAAGGAGTGCTTCCTTGCCTTCTCTTCGCTTCTCCGCCTCACAATCACGCTCCAGCAACCAGGAGATCCCCATGCGGACGACACGCAGCATCACCGTGGTCGGCTGCCATGCCGAGGGGGAGATCGGCGACGTCGTCACCGGCGGCATCCTGCCGCCCGCCGGCGCCACCATGTTCGAGCGCATGCAGACCATGCAGCGCGAGCACGACGATATCCGCCGCTTCCTGCTGTGCGAGCCGCGCGGCCATGTCGGCCGCCACGTCAACATCCTTACCCCGCCGACGCGGGCGGATTGCGACGCTGGCGTGATCATCATGGAGCCGACCGAATACGTGCCGATGAGCGGTTCCAACATCATCTGCACCGTCACCGTGCTGCTCGAGACCGGCATTCTGCCGATGACCGAGCCCGAGACGGTGGTGATGATGGACACGCCGGCCGGCCCGGTGCGGGCGCGCGCCGCCTGCCGCGACGGCAAATGCGTGAGCGTGGAGTTCGACAACGTGCCTGCCTTCGTCGACCGGCTGGACGCGCCGTTGGAGGTCGAGGGCTATGGCACCGTGATGGCGGACGTCGCTTTCGGCGGCATGTTCTACGCCATTGTGGACGCGACCAAGCTCGGCTTCACGCTGGAGGCGCACGAGGCGCGGGATCTCGCGGTGCTCGGCGAGCGGGTGCGCCTCGCCGCCCGCGCGCAGTTCACCGGCGTGGTGCATCCGGAGAACCCCGGGATATCAGGCGTCTCGATCGTCCAGCTCAACCGCCCCTTCGCCGGTCCAGGCCAGGTGACGCGCAACACTTGCATCGTCGCCCCCGGCCGCTCCGACCGTTCGCCGACCGGCACCGGCACCTGCGCGCGCATGGCGGTGCTGCATGCGCGCGGGCAGATGCGGGTGGGCGAGACGCTGATCCATGAGAGTCTCATCGCCTCGCGCTTCACCGGGCGGATCAATGCCGAGACCACCATCGCCGGGCGCCGGGCCATTCTGCCCTCGCTGCGCGGGCGGGCCTGGATCACCGGGCAGCATCACTACTACCTCGACCCCGACGACCCCTGGCCATCGGGCTACCTCCTCGGTGACACCTGGGGGGTGACGGGGAAGGCAACGCAGGATTAAGAATGGCCGGAGCGTAGACGGTTCACGGCGCGTCGGTCGGAGGCGAGGGCACGGCATGGAATTCGTGATCTATTTTACCATTTCCGGGATGTGTGCAGCCGCGATGTTTTTTGCCGCGCTGAACGCCGCGCGCAAGCCGGGCGAAGCGGAGCGCGGGCCGTTCCGTCTTGAGGAGCCCGCGGCGGGGCCGCAGGGTGATGCCGCCGCATCGGGTCCGGCGCCGCCGGCCGGGCGTGGGCGATCGGGACCCTGGCGGCCGGCGAGGTAGCGATGCGCGATATAGCCCTCCTCTTCGTGCTGTTCCCGATGCTCTACAGCTGTCTGCGCTACGTCCATATCGGCGCGATGTTCTGGATCTGGACGGCGCTGGCGTCCCCGAGTTCATTCGTCTTCGGTTTTCTCCTTGAATTGCCGCTTAACAAGCTCGCGGTGGCCGGCGCCTGTGTCAGCCTCGTGGTCGATCGGACGAAGCAGCGGCTGTTCTTCGATTCGCCGTTTATGCTGCACACCCTGCTGGTGATCCAGGGCGTGATATCAGTCACGTTCGGATTGACCGAGATCGTGAGAACCTATGATCTGCTCGACCGCGTCGTGAAGGTCTGGATTCTCGCGCTGTTCATCCACCTCGCCAACCGCAAACGCGAGCAGATCCACGGGATCATTATTACCTTCACCCTCGGTGCCGGCGTGCATGGAATTCTGGAGGCCTTCAAATACATTATCACGCTGGGCTCCCACAAAGTGCAGCCGGCACCCAGCATCGGTGACAACAACTACCTTGCGATGATGATCCTGATGGTCATTCCCTTCATGCTCTACATCGCCAAATACTCGGCGGAAAAATACACCAAGTTTGCGTTCCAGATGATGGCGCTGTTCTCCGCGATCGGGCTTGTTGCCACCGCGTCGCGTGGCGGTCTTGTCGCCGGTATGATCCTCGGGGCGATGTTGCTGGTGCGCAGCAAGCGCAAGGCCACCGGCGTGCTGATTGCCATTGTGCTCGGCGTCAGTCTCGTCACGCTCGCGCCCTCCTCCTGGTGGGACCGGATGGACACGATCAAGACCGCGGAGAGCGACGGCTCCTTCATGTCGCGCGTCGCCTCGTGGAAGATGAACACCTTGGTGGCGCTGGATCGTCCGTTCCTTGGCGGCGGGTACTCGTCGATGGAGGATCCCCGGGTGTTCCGCGACTATCTGCCGCAGTTTGGGATGCTCGACATGGTCCCGACCGACGCACCCGTCGGCCCGCTTGCGGCGCACAGCATCTATTTCGAGGTGATCGGGGATCTCGGGTTCATCGGATTTGCGCTCTTCCTGGCGATGCTGGCCTCCAATGTGTACAGCGTCCGCCGCGTCAAAATCGCATGCCGCGGGCGCAAGGATCTGGAGTGGGCCGACGATCTCGCCTCGGCGATGCTGCAGATGCTCGTGGTCTACATGGTGGCCGGTGCGGCGCTGAGCGCGGCGTATCTCGAGCTTTTCTATGTGCAGATCAGCGTGCTTTCCATCCTGCGGCGTTCCCTCGCGGAAAACTATGGGGTGAAGGCGGCCCTGCCGGGTATCGTCCCGATCGGGGGCCGCCCAGCGGCCGGTGCGCTGGTGCCTGCGGGATGGCAGCGGCCGCAGTAATGTCGGCCGGCCGCCGGGCGGGCTTGACGCGAACCCCCCGGCGTCCGACCGTATCGACATGACCGACATATCCTCGCTCCACCGCTCCATCATCACCATCGACACCCATATCGACATCCCCTGGCCAGAGGGCCCCTCGTTCTTCGAGGACACCAGGCGCCGGGTGGACCTGCCGAAGATGCGTCGCGGCCATATGGCCACTGGCTGCTTCGCGGCCTACGTGCCGCAGGTGCCGCGCTCGCCCGAGGCCAACGAGGCCGCCTTCGCGCGGGCCTGCGCCATGCTGGACGCGATCAACGTGATGGGCTCGGGCCCCGACAGCCGCGTGTGCGTGACCGCGGATGACATCGAGCGCGCCTTTGCCGACGGCGTGACCGGCATAATGCCCTGCGTCGAAAACGGCCACGCCGTCGGCGGCGATCCGTTGCGCCTCAAGGCCTTCCGGGACCGCGGCGCCCGCTACCTCACCGTCACCCATTTCGGCCATAACGCGCTGGCCGACAGCTCCAATCCCCGCCGCGACCTCAATGACCCCGAGGAGGAACACGGCGGCCTCTCCGCGCTCGGCCGCCAGGCGGTGGTGGAGCTCAACCGGCTCGGCATGCTGGTCGACGTCGCGCATACCTCGAAGAAGACGATGCTGCAGGCCGCCGGCCTGTCGCGCACGCCGGTGCTCTCCACCCATTCCTGCATCAAGGCGCTGTGCGACAACCCGCGCAACATGGATGACGAGCAACTCGACGCGCTGAAGGATGTCGGCGGCGTTGTCCAGGTCACCGCCGTGCCGTCCTTCCTGAAGGCGGGCAAGCGGGAGGCCGAGGTGACGGTTGCCGATTTCGTCGACCATATCGACTATGCCGTGAAGCGCATCGGCGTGGAGCATGTCGGCATCTCCTCGGATTTCGACGGCGGCGGCGGCTTCGTCGGCTGGCGGGATGCCAGCGAATGCGGCGGCGTCACCGCCGAGTTGGTCCGCCGCGGCTATGGCGCGCCGGAGATCGCGCTGCTGTGGGGCGGCAACTTCCTTCGCCTGCTCCGCCGCGCCGAGGCTCTGGCGGAATAGCGATGCGCAGCGTCCGCCTGCCCGACGGCACGCAGGTTCCCGCCCTCGGGCAGGGGACCTGGAAGTTCGGCGAGGGCGAACGCTCGCGGAAGGACGAAGCCGATGCCATCCGCCTCGGCATCGATCTCGGCATGACCCTGATCGACACCGCCGAGATGTATGGCGAAGGCTCGTCCGAGGAAGTCGTCGCCGACGCCATCGCCGGCCAGCGCGATCGGGTGTTCGTCGTCACCAAGGTCTATCCCCACAATGCCACGCGCCGCGGCACCGGTTTGGCCTGCGAGCGCAGCCTCAAGCGCCTGCGCACCGACCATATCGACCTCTATCTGCTGCACTGGATGGGCGGCGCGCCACTGTCGGAGACCGTCACCGAATTCGAGAAGCTGAAGGCGGCCGGCAAAATCCGCGCCTGGGGCGTCTCCAATCTCGACACCGACGACATGGAGGACCTCGCCGCCGTCTCCCCCGCCTGCGCTACCAACCAGGTGCTTTACAACCCCGAACATCGCGGCATCGAGTTCGACCTGCTGCCGTGGTGCGCCCAGCGCGCCATGCCGATCATGGCCTATTCCCCGGTCGGCCAGGCCGGCCGCCTGCTGCGGGCGCCGACCCTGGCGAAAATCGCCGCGCGCCACGACGCCACTCCCGCGCAGATCGCCATCGCCTGGTCACTGCGCCACCCCGGCATCATCTCGATCCCCAAGGCCGGCGACGCGGCCCATGTCCGCCTCAACGCGGCGGCCGCCGATATCGCCCTCACGCCCGCCGACCTCGCCGAGATCGACGCGGCCTACCCGCCGCCGCGGCGCAAGCAATCGCTCGCGATGTTGTAAGGAAGAAAGCGCTTCTTTTTGAAAAAAAGAGGCAAAAACTTTCTATCCGCTTGCTGTGCGCCCTCCGCGGCAAGCACGATGCCAAACGAATGAAAGTTTTT
>CAIYPH010000723.1 GCA_903928045.1 uncultured Rhodospirillales bacterium | reverse complement strand
CTTGAAGCCCGGGCTATGCGTCCGTCGTGTTCGCTTCGTCATGTTCGCTCCTGATCCGCGGCAACATTGCCGCTGTCAGGCAGGAAATCCACCTATCGCTCTGTCCGAATTTCCCGAGCCACCTCTACGAACCAAGCGCCAGAATTCCCGTCGTAGAGGATGTGCCGGGGTTGCTGAAGGCGAGCACTTGAACGTCTGTGGCCTGCCACGGGTCATAGGCGTTAACTCTCGCAACGCTGACGGGCGTCTTGTAGGCCCAGGTCACCGTTCCGTCGACGATTGCCGTTCCGGTGTTGGTTGGGCCCCCGGACGCTGCGGAGGTGCCGGCGGCGGTAACGACGTAGATGTTGGCATTGTTCGCTCGGCGGTCTCCTGCCAAATAAGAGGTCGATGCCGCCCAGGCCGTCGCCGTCGCGTAGGTTCCAATGCGAAGGGATGAACCGCCTGCCTTGACGGCGAGTCCTTGAAGGTCGATTCCCGAGTACTTGCTTCCCCCGATATAGTGGCCAAAAGAGGCGTTGGTGTAGTCGGTGATGCTCGACGCGTTGACCGACCCGGCCTGGAAGGAGATACCTGTTTGAAACAGGTTTGATGTCGCATCGATCGTATCAACACCATTGACGGTCATTGCGGCAGTAACACTATTCAATCCACCGGCAGAGATGTTCAGTCCGACGACAGTGCCCGCTACCGTTGATGATCCAAATGCGAGGCTGCTCTGATTGTTGATGTCCAGCTCGTAGCCGGTGGCCGCCCAGGTCCCGGGTATTGTGGTACCAGTGGTCAAGGTCCCGACGGTAGAGTCAATGAACAACAAACTGTTCAGGCTCCAGGCCGGGCCGCTTCCGGATGTGTGCGTCCCCGGCGCGCCGAGTTCGGCGACCTGCGTTTCCGCATAAAGCGCAACCTTGTTGGCGGAGTTCAACGTGGCGGTCGAGCCAACATTGCTCTTAAGAACATAGGCTCCGAGATACTCGGTACCGTCGATTGTCCCAGCCCCCACTTTCCCGACCTTTGTCGTGGTGCCGTGGATGAATTCCGTCACAAATCCGGTTTGGTTCTGGAGATCGACAAACTTCTGAACAGCTATCGACGGGTTGCCATTGATCGCAAGCGCCGGGAAGGCCGAGGACGTGCCGGAGGCCGTCACATTGGTCGTCGTCAACCCGTTCAGGAACGAGGCCGGCGTCGCCGAGGAGAACGTCACCGCCCCGGACAGAGCCGATGTTCCGGACACCGAGAGTGATCCGAGCGTGGTGCCGTTCGAGACACTGAGAGTCCCTATCGTGCCGGTGCCGGTTATCGTGCCTGAAGCAGCGGTGAAGCCGCCTGCGAAGCTGGCCCGGGCACCGGTGGTCAAAACCCCCGGGCTGCTAATGGATACGTTTCCAAGAAATGTCGAATTTCCGCTAACGACCAGCAATCCGGCTCCAACTGCGCCGCTCGCAGCGACATTTGTTACGCTCAATGTTCCGTAAATAGTGCTATCGCCGCTGTGAGTTGAGCTGCCGACTTGCAGGGCCGGGGTTGCATCCAGCGTGTTTTCTACCCAAACCTGCTCGTAGAAAGGAGTTATCGCCATGTGAGTGCCCCCGATGCAGCGCAACGGATCGTGTTATTGGCGATTATGCGAGGGGGGGGGGAGACCATCCGATGCATTCCTCCTGCCTGCGCCTGATCGGCGCAGTCGTTCCATGCCACCAGGATCGACGCGAGTGCGAAAAGAGTCAAATGAATTGTTGCGCTGCGAGCTGCATCGCTCGCCTGCGCCCCCATCGGGAAATTCAGGGTGGCGTTTCCCCCCGCGGCACCCGGCCACAATCGCCGCCGCCGAACCCCTCCCCCGCCGCTTCCGGCTTCATGCGAATCAGCCGCGAATCCAGCACCGCGGCCTGCCGATGCTTCACCGCCTCGCGGTAAACGGGGTCCCGGATCATCTCCACGAAGGCCGCCACCGAGGGATATTCGGCGATGAAGCACTCATGCCACGCCTCCTCCCCCGGCCCGATCAGCATGTGCTCAAACCCGCCACGCCACACAATCCGGCCACCGAGGCGGGCGAAGACGGGGGCGCTCTCCCGCCCATAGGCAGCATAGGCCTCCGCACCAGTCGCCACCCGCCCATCGGGGTAGGCCGCCTGGTCGCGGAACCGCACGAGGTTCAGCATATGGATGGGGCCCGGCCGGTCCTTGGCGCGGAACACGGCGAAGCTTTCGCGGGTAGGGTCGATATGGCCGGTCATGCGGGGATCTCCGGGCGGGCTGGGGGCGCCGGTACAGGCGCGTCGGGTTGGCGTGATAGGTGGTTTCGGCGAAGCAGCGGTAGCCGAAGTGCTCGGCGATGCGGCTGGAGCGGGTGTTGGCGGGCTGGATCATGCAGACCGTCGGTCCGGTGAAGCGGGCGTCGCCCCAGGCGAGGATCGCGGTGACGGCTTCGCGGGCAAGCCCCCTGCCCCAGGCCAAGGGCGCCAACGCCCAGCCGATTTCGGGTTGCGCGCCAAACGGCGGATCAAGGGCGCGGCGATGGTCGGCAAAACCGGCCTCACCGAGGAATTCTCCGGTCGTGCGATCGGTAATGGCCCAGTAGCCGTAGCCAAGGAGGGACCAGTGGCCGGCGTAGCGGAGCAGGCGGGCCCAGACTTCCTCGGGAGTGAAGGCGCGGCCGCCGATGAAGCGGGTAACCTCGGGGTTGGCCCATAGGGCGGCGGCCGGTTCGAGGTCATCCGGGCGGTGGGGGCGGAGGAGGAGGCGGGGGGTGGTGAGTGTCATGCTCGCCGCAGCGCCCTCCCCCCGGCCCCCTCCCGGATGGCCGGGTGGGGGGGAACAACGCGGAAAAAAAGTTTTTGCTACTTTTTTCAAAAAGAAGCGCTTCCTTGCTTAACCGGCCGGCTTGATCTTGCTGAGTTCCATTTTCCACACGTTGGGGGTCAGCATCACGTCGGTGACGTTTTTGTGGATGGCGATGCGGTAGATGGGCTGCATCAGGGTGACGTAGTTGGCGTTGGCGACGATAATTCGGGCGACTTTTTCGTGGATGGCGGCCTGCTTGGTGGTGTCGAGTTCGGCGGCGCCAGCGGCGACGAGGTCTTTCAGCTCGGGCGTGGGCGTCCAGTGCATGCGGGTGGCGACGCGCTGGATGGAGGCGCCGGTCCAGAGGTAGGGGTTGGGCGAGGGGGAGTTCCAGGGCGCGATGGTGGCTTGGAGCTTGCCGCCGTTGAACTGGCTGCGCCAGTTGACGTTGTCCATCGGGCGGAGGTTCATCTTGATGCCGACGCGGGCGAGATCGGCCTGGATCTTCTGGGTCATCAGCGCGTAGTTGGTGCTGAAATAGGCGGCGTTGGGGTAGCCGAGCTCGAATTCGAAGCCGCCAGACGCGCCTGCCGCGGCGAGGAGCTGTTTCGCCTTGGCGAGGTCTTCGCGGAAGCCGAAATCCTTGGTGTGGGCGGCGGAGGTGCCGGCGATGCCGTTGGGCAGGAAGGCCGGCGGGCGCTCGGCGAACCCGCCGACGAGGGATTTGATGATGCCGTCATAGTCGATGGCGGCGGCGACGGCCTGGCGGGCTTCGGGTTTGGCGAGGGCGGGGTTGAGGGCGGGGTCGGACGTCATCATGAAGTAGAGCGTGTCGGTGCTGCCGCCCTGGATCACCTTCACGTCGGCGCTGGCCACGCTGTCGAGCTGTTCGGCGGAGAGGTTCATGGCGATGTCGATATCGCCCTTGCGGACGGAGAGCAACTGGGCGCCGCCATCGGCGATGTGGCGGATGACGATGCGCTCGAAGGGGGCGCTGCCGCCCCACCAGTTCGGGTTGCGGCGGAGTTCGACGCCGGAATTGCGCTCCCAGCGCGTCATGTAATAGGGGCCGGTGCCGGCGGAATTGCTGTTGAGCCAGGCGGTGGCTTTGTCGCTGTCATTGGCGCCGGGTTCGGAGACCGCACCTTGGGCCACGGCCATCTTCTTGGAATAGATGGCGAAAGAGGGGGCGGTGAGGTCGATGAGGAGGGGCTCGGCGGGGTTCTTCACCGCGATATCGACGGTCATCGCGTCGACGATGGTGACGGCGCCCATGTTGGCGGCGTAGGTGGCGGGCTGGTCCTTGAGGTTGACCAGGCGGTCGAGGGAGAATTTTACATCTTCCGCCGTCATCGGCGAGCCGTCCCAGAATTTGACGCCGGGGCGGAGCGTGAAGCGCCAGGTCTTGCCGCCATCGGTGGTGGCCCAGGCGGTGGCGAGGGCGGGGCGGATGGTGACGAGATCGTTGGTGCCGAGGGTGACCAGCGTTTCGTAGACGGCGCCATGGGTGAGCGGGGGGGTGAGGTCGGCCGAGCGGGCGGTGTCGTAGTTGCGGCCGTCGGAGATATCGAGGCCGACGACGAGGGTGGTCTTCTTCTGCGCCAAGGCGGGGGTGGCGAGGAGGGGGGCGGCGAGGAGGGCGAGAGCAAGAGTGCGGCGGCGCATGGCGTGTTCCTTCCCGGGATTTGGGGCGAGCCTAGGGGGATTTTGGCTTGCGTCCAAGCGCGTCGTTGCGGCGGCTTGGTGCCGGGTGTAGCGCTGGGAAAAGGGAGGGCGTCCGATGGCTTATGCAGTCAATGACGGGGTTCGCATCCACTACAGCGTCGAGGGCGATGGGCCGCCGCTGGTGTTGCAGCACGGGTTCCTGCAGTCGATCGCGGATTGGCATGAGGCCGGCGTGGTGGCGGCGCTCAGGGGGCGGTTCCGGCTGGTGATGCTGGATGCGCGGGGGCATGGCGGCAGCGACACGCCGCATGACGAGGCGGCTTATACCATCGACAAGCGGGTGGGCGACGTGTGCGCCGTGCTCGATGCCGAGGGGATCGGGCGGGCGCCGTTCTGCGGCTACTCGATGGGCGGGTATTACGCCTATGCGATGGGCGTTTTCGCGCCGGAGCGAGTGAGCGCGCTGATCATCGGCGGGCAGCACCCGTTCGACCGGGTGCGCTCGGGGATGCGCCTTGTGATCGAGGCGGCGATGAAGGACGGGCCGGACGCGGTGGTGGAGGCGATCCGCCCCTTCGCCGGGCTGATGCCGCCGGGGTTCACCGCGGGGCTGCGGGCCGGCGATCACGCCGCCTTCGCCGCGATGTCCTTCGATGAGGCGGGGATCGCGGAGGGGCTGGCGACGATGGCGATCCCGACGCTGCTCTATTGCGGCGATGCCG
This sequence comes from uncultured Rhodospirillales bacterium, assembly GCA_903928045.1. The sequence continues at coordinate 2,925 of CAIYPH010000723.1, read as the reverse complement.
ACGTGGTCTATGCGCAGAACGCCGAGGCGGCACGGCTGATCCCGGGGGCACGGTTCGTCACGCTGCCGGGGGTGTCGCACATGGAGGCGTTCTATCAGGCCGATGTGGTGGTGGCGGAGGTGATCCGCTTTCTCAGCGGCTAATCCCCGGCTGCCGCCGCGACGGGCGGGCGGACATGCGGGCGCATGACGAACAGCAGCAGCAGCGAGGGGAGGACGACGAAAGCCATCATCCTGAAATCATTGCTGTAGGCGATGATCTGGGCCTGGCGGTTGATCATGGAGTCCAGCAGCGCGGCGCCATGGGTGGTCGCGGGATCGAGCAGGTGGGTCACGGCGTCATTGGCCTGCAAGGCGCGGTCGAACGGGGTGATGTTAGCGCCGATATCGGCGTGGGAGACCTGGGTGTTGCGCACCAGCATCACCGAGGTGACGGAGACGCCAACCGCCTGGCCGATGCTGCGGCAGAGGGATTGCAGCGAGGTGGAATAGGGCCGCAGCGAGGGCGGCAAGGTGGTGAAGGCCATCACCGTCATCGGGTTGAACACGAAGCCGATGGCGAAGCCCTGGCAGGCCAAAGTGAGCATCATGCGGGTTTGCGAGACGTCCGGCGTCCAGTCGCTCATCGAGTTGAAGCCGGCGCCGAGGATGAGCAGGCCGATCGCCATCAGCTTGCGGTGGCCGACGCGATCGGACAGGCGACTGGCGAGTTGCATGCCGATGATGGTGCCGAAACCGCGTGGGGCCATGGACATGCCCGCGGTTTCCACAGGGTAGCCGGCCAGGGTTTCGAGATAGGGTGCCATCAGCGAGGAACTGGCGAGCAGCAGCGTGGCGGTGAAGAACACCATGGTGACGCCGCAGACGAAGTTGCGGTCCTTGAACAGCCCGGGCGGCAGGAAGGGCCGCTCGGCGGTGAACATGTGGACGACGAAAAGGTAGAGCCCGAGACAGGCCAGCACCGCCTCGACCAGGATTTCGCGCGACGAGAACCAGTCCTGGTTTTCCCCGCGATCGAGCATGAGTTGCAGCGCCGCGACCCCGGTGGCGAGCACGATGAAGCCGATCCAGTCGAACTTCATCTCGGCCCGCGGGGTGGCCTTGGGGAGAAAGACGATAAGGCCGATCACCGCGAGGATGCCGAAGGGCAAATTGACGTAGAAGACGTAGCGCCAGTTGAACATCTCGGTGAGGTAGCCACCGAGTGTGGGGCCGGTGATCGGGCCGACCATCACCCCCATGCCGAAAATCGCCATCGCCTGGGCGCGCTTCTCGAAGGGGTAGATGTCCAACATGGTCGCCTGGCTCAGCGGCACCAAGGCGGCGCCGCACATGCCCTGGAGGAAGCGGAAGCACACCATCTGCTCCAGCGAGTCCGCCATGCCGCACAGCATGGAAGCCATCACGAAGCCGCTCATGCAGGCGACATGTAGGTTCTTGCGGCCGAAACGCTGCGCCATCCAGCCCACCGGGGCGGTCATGATGGCGGCGGCGATGACGTAGGAGGTCAGCACCCAGGTGATCTCGTCGGCGCTGGTGGAGAGCGAGCCCTGCATATAGGGCAGCGAGACGTTGGCCACCGAGGTATCGAGCGCCTGCATGAGGTTGCCCATCATGACGCAGACGGTAATCAGCGTGCGGTTGGAGACCTTGGGGGCGATGGACATTCCCTGGCGACGATTCTCGCGATCGTTGAGTTGTGACGGAGTGTGACGGTTTCGTGGCGCCGCCGCCAGGGGGTTAGACGGTGGGGGCTACGGTCGCGAGCGTATGCTGCCGCATCAGGCGCTTGGTGGTGGCAAGCGCGGTGCCGGGGAGTGCTGCCAGTTCGGTGGCGGTGCGGATGGCGGCCGGCAGCAGGGAATCGGCGTCCTCGACGCTGTCGAAATAGCCGGCGGTGACGGCACTCTCGGGGTCGTAGAGATGGGCCAGGATGGACGCCTTGGTGAGCGCACGGGGATCGAGCCGCGCCTTCAGCAACTCCACCGCGAAAATCGGCAGCGACATGCCGATCGCCGTCTCATTGGCGCCGATCTTGAAGGCCCCCCTGGTGCCAATGCGGATATCGCAGGCCAGCAGCAGAAACACGCCCATGGCGACGCAATGCCCGGTGCAGGCGGCCACGACCGGCATGGGGAAGCCGTAGAGCCGCATGGCGAGGCGGCCACCGGATTTCACCAGTTCGGTTACCTCCGCGCGCGGGCTGGCGGCCATCATCTTGAGGTCAAACCCGCCAGAAAAGCGCTGCGTCCGCCCGGCCAGCACCACCGCCTTGGCCTCGCGCTCGGCGGTATCGAGGCAGGCGTTCAACGCGGCGACCAAAGCGGGGTTCACGGCATTGGCCTTGCCGTCATCCATGGTGATCACGGCGATGCCGTCGGTGATGGTGATGCTCGCGGTCATGGGCGGCTCCGTATGAAAGGGGTCAGCGGCTTTCGGCGCGGGGGTCCAGCCAGTCGCGCAATCCGTCGCCGAGGAAGTTGAAACCCATCACCACCGAGAGGATGGCGAGGCCGGGGAAGGTGGCGACCCACCATTGCTGCACCAACTCCCGCCCTTCGGCCACCATCGCCCCCCATTCGGCGGCCGGCGGCGTGACGCCGAGGCCGAGGAAGGACAGGCCGGCGAATACCAGGATGGCGTTGCCGAGATCGAGCGTGACCAGCACGATCAGCGGGCCGGCGGCATTGGGCAGGATCTGCCGCAGCAGCACCCGCCCCGGCCCGGCGCCGCTGGTCACCGCCGCCTCGACATATTCGAGCGCGCGCTGGGAGATCACCAGGCTGCGGGCGAGGCGGGCGAATTTCGGCCACCACACGACGAGCATGGCGATCATCGTGTTCACCGTGCCGATGCCGAGTGCCGCGGCGAGGCGCGGCGCGGAGATCAGCGGCGTCATGCCGGGAGCGAGACGCTGCTCCTTCGG